>JAKSAU010000295.1 GCA_022361535.1 Desulfobacterales bacterium | reverse complement strand
TGCGCCTTCAGATCTCCGCCTTCAAGCACCTTTTGGAAATTGAGATTGACCATCATGGGGTAGACCATGAGAATCGTGAAGGGGATGATCAGCGTTTTCAGAAAATCGGCATTGAAGAAGATGCCGAAGAGAAATCCCGAAATCATCATCGCGGGAATGGTGATAATGAGGTTTTTGGTCATTGCGCCGAGAAATGTCCACATCATATGCTCCGTTATCGGTCTTGATAGGTTCTCTCTTTCGCCGCCCGGTCCGATGATGGGGACGACGGGCGGTGATAGAGGTGCTGTTTCATAAGACAGGAAAATTAAGCCTCTACAAATTTAAGCAATTAGAATGCCAATCGTCGATAAACGACTGACATTCGGAGATGACTGAAATGCCAAAATTTATAGAGATTGCCGCCCCCCTTTTTTATCCCGTGTCGACACGATAATTTTAGGCATTTTCAAATTTTTATGCCACGTGTCAGGCCACATACGGTTCCCCCGGATGGAAGCCGCGTTCCCCCTTGCCAATGGACTGTTCACATGTTAACTAAGTGAACAATTCGATTGTTTAACTTCTTAACAGGATACGGTGGTGGACGCACGCGACTTAGACCTTTACTGGAAGACCGTCGTCGACACGATTCAGGACGGCGTGATGATCGTGAATCCGCGGGGCACCATTATTTCGGTGAACAGGGGATTTGAAACGGTAACCGGCTATTCCCCGGATGAAATCATAGGGAAATCATGCACGGTTTTAAATTGCAGTTCTTGCGAGATTGCCCGCGATGAGGAGAGCTGCCACTGGTGCGTCATGTTCCGGAAGGGGCATTTAAGAAAGCGGAAATGCGTGCTGCTCAGAAAAGACGGTCGCCGGATTCATACCCTCAAAAACGCCTCCGTTCTGAAAGATGCCCGTGGCCAGGTGGTCGGCGCGGTAGAGACGATAACCGATATAACGGACCTGGTTCACAAGGAAGCTCAAATCGAGACCTTTCGACGGGAACTTGACGCGGAGGATCGGTTTTACGGCATGATCGGTGTGTCCGAAACCATGCAGCAAGTGTTTGAATTAGCGAAAAATGCATCCCAATCCGATGCCCCGGTTATTATTTACGGTGAAAGCGGTACGGGTA
>JAKSAU010000946.1 GCA_022361535.1 Desulfobacterales bacterium | reverse complement strand
CTCGTGATATATGTTTTAAAGACCAGTGGGTCTGTCGGCTTTATTTCCGATCCTTTGTCCCGTGCGGTAGAAGGGGTTAAAAAGAGTGCTACGGCACTGCCTACATGGGTGTGGCTGGCAGCCTTGACAATTTTTGCACTGGCTTACCCCCAGTTTGCAGGACGCTACGGTACAGATGTTGCCATCAGTGTTCTTTTCTATATCTGCCTTGGCCTTGGCCTCAATGTTGTTGTTGGTCTGGCTGGTATGTTGGATTTAGGATACATTGCCTTTTACGGGGTTGGTGCCTACACTTACGCCATTCTCAATACAGTATACGGCTTGGCCTTCTGGGTCTGCCTGCCGTTTGCTGCCGTATTTGCCATGATTGCCGGCTGTATTGTCGGGTATCCGACCCTTCGGATGCGCGGTGATTATCTGGCCATCGTAACCTTGGGGTTTGGGGAGATCATCCGCCTTATTCTTAACAACTGGATGACCTTGACCAATGGCCCCAATGGTATTCTAGGGATTGATCGTATCGGCTGGTTCCGTTTCGTCTTTGAAGGTGGTATCGGATTTGAAACCATCTGGGTAAAAAAGCTGCAGTTCTTTTACTATTTTGCCTTTGCCCTGGTAGTCCTGGTCATTATTGGTGTAAACCGGCTTAATTTTTCACGTGTGGGACGTGCCTGGGAATCCATCCGCGAAGATGAGACCGCAGCCGAACTCATGGGTGTGAATACCTTTATTTATAAGCTTTTGGCTTATGCCATGGGCGCATTTTTTGCCGGTCTTGCAGGTGCCTTCTTTGCTGCCCGCATGAAGTTTGTATCCCCAGAAAGTTTTACCTTCCTGGAATCAGCCATGGTACTTTGTATGGTTGTTCTCGGTGGTATGGGATCAATACCGGGTATTATTCTCGGGGTTATTGCTCTGATTGCCCTGCCTGAAGTGTTCCGCGAGTTCGAGTCCTACCGTATGCTGGTCTTCGGCTCCACCATGATCATCATGATGCTGTTCCGGCCTTCAGGTTTGATTCCTGCCAAGCGTGTGGGACAACGATCCGAAGAAAAGGAGGGATAGCAAAATGAGCGAAACCCCCATACTTGAGATGAAAAATGTCCACTCCGGCTACGGGTCTATCAAAGCCCTTAAAGGGGTATCCATGAAGGTCATGCCAGGAGAGATCGTGGCCATGATCGGTGCCAACGGAGCTGGTAAATCGACAACCCTTATGACCATCTGCGGTATCGTTGAGGCAGAGCAGGGTGAAATCTGGTACGACGGCAAGATGATCAACAAAGTTTCGCCTGAAAAACTGCCCACCATGGGGCTGTGCCAGGTACCAGAAGGCCGCAGAATTTTCCCTAGGTTGTCTGTAGAAGAAAACCTTATCCTGGGCGGATTTTACCGTAATGACAAGGAACAGATCCAAAAGGATATCCAGCATGCCTATGACATGTTCCCAATCCTGGGAGAACGGCGCAAACAGGAAGGCGGAACGCTTTCCGGTGGTGAGCAGCAGATGCTGGCCATTGCCCGGGCATTGATCACTAAACCTAAGGTACTGCTTTTGGACGAACCTTCCCTTGGACTTGCACCTATCATTATCCAGCAGATTTTTGATATCATTGCTGAAATCAACCGGGAGGAAGGCACCACAGTCCTGGTTGTTGAGCAGAACGCCAACATGGCCCTGCAGGCTGCGACCCGCGGATATGTCATGGAGACCGGGGAAGTCACCCTGGAAGACAAGGCCTCTTCTCTGCTGGAAAACCCCAAGATCAGGGAGGCCTATCTGGGAGAATAAATACCGGTTCCACACCTGATGAACTGGTGATCGAAATATTTCATTCAAACTGCTGCAGCCGGTCCGGGATAAACCCCGGACCGGCTGTTTGTTTTCATATTAAAAATGATAAGAGCCGGCACCTGAAATTATTATCAGGTGTGTTTGGTAAAAACTGTGATATACTTACCGCCAAAAAAACCATAATTAACATAAGGTTTAAAAGATGGGCGTTGTTGACAAGGGGTTGATAAAAGAGATGCTTAAAATGACCCCACAGGAACGCCTGGATTATAATGCGCGTACTATCAGGACAGTACTGGAACTGAAAAATGCCGTCAAAAAAGCAAATACCGCTGGATCTCGAAAAGCTGATCAACCAACTCGAAAAAGCCGGGATTAAGTATATTCTAGTTGGCGGGATGGCAGCCATTGCCCAAGGTGCTCCCCTGTTTTCATTTGATCTGGACATCGTCCATGAAAGAAGTGAGGGAAATACTGAAAAAATAAAGCATCTGCTCACCCAATTAGATGCATATCAGCGGCGGTATGATGATTTAAAACTAAAACCTGATTTTGACGCCCTTAAAGGGTCAGGCCACATGCTGTTATCAACTAAATTCGGTCCCTTAGATATTCTGGGCTCCATAGAGAAAGGTTTGGGATATGAGGAATTGATTGATAATGTAATTGAAATCGATTTTCATGGTCACACACTTCATGTCCTGAATTTGGAAACCCTTATAGATTTAAAACAAGCATCGACTAGAGTGGAGGATCAGCAACGGCTAAAAATTCTTAAGGAAACATTGGCCCAGATCAATAATGGTAAAGATTATGATTTTTGAAAGAAATCTAACTTTTCTCTCATTGGATAATTCTGACTCCAATAGTCTTTTTGATTATATTTTCTGATCAAACGTGGCAATGATAGGATTGTGGTCAGACAGTTTTTTGCAGTTTAACGCCTGGGCTGAATTCAGAATGAGTCCTCTGTAATAAATCCGGTCAAGATGGAAACCAAACCATTGTTTTACATTGTTCTCATTATCGGGGCGGGCATAAGTCAACCCCAACAGGTTGGAGAAGTGATCAAGCACTTTTTCCCTGGATCTTCGCCAGCAGTTAAAATCGCCTGCAACTACAAGAGCACCTTTGTGGCCCTTGAGCAGTTCAAACAGCCGGTTAAGCTCCCATTGATACCAAGACAGAGATCTGAAATTAATGGCGTGGAGATTGACCACCATCAAGGTTTCTTTATTTTGGAACGGGTAGATGGTAATCAATGCGTTTTTGGGTGTGAATATCAAAGGTTCCTTGGCCAGGGTCATATGGAATTTACTTAGCTGGGGATCTGCATTGGCTGCTGTAATAACACCGGAAAAATGCCTTGTCAGGCGCAGGTTGGCGGCAGCGACATATGGAAAACCTGCAATGGAAAGCAAGGCATTTGAAAACCGGGCTTCCTGTAGAAGTATAAGATCAAGGATGTAATCGGTTTTCCATTGGCGGATCTGTTCTATAAAGCCTGATTTCAGGTTTTCTTTATGAGCATTCCAGCACAATAGGCTAAATTGATCAGGGATAACGGCATTTTCAAAAAATACCGGAGACTGAACCAATGGATCGGCAGGAATCAGCATGACTATAACAGGGGGGCAAATACGCGCATAAGATTTTCGCCCATTCTACGCCATCTGCCTGCAGGGGCCATACGTATTTTGCACCTGGCCAAAAGACGCCTCATCCATGCTTCGCTATCTGAAATGGCTTGCCTGGAATAAATGAAGCTGACAGCCTCGTAGTTGAGAAAAAGACTGCGTTGGTCAATATTGGCTGATCCCATCATAACCCCTCGCTTGTCAACGAGGATGGCTTTTGCGTGGATCATACCGTCCTGATAAAGATGAACTTCAATGCCGTTGATGTCCAAATCCCTCATAAAAGAAGACCGTCCCAGATCGGCGATAAGGTGATTAGAGCTTTCCGGTGTGATCAGTTTGACATCGACTCCCCGGTGTTTGGCAATGATCAAAGCCTGGAGCAGGCTTTTGTCAGGAACAAAATAGGGTGTGACGATCCAGATTCGTTCCCGGGCGGCAAACACGGCAGATAAAAGGGCCTCATAAAGCGCATCACTTGGAATATCCGGTCCTGATGGTACAACCTGGATACCAGTGTCCCCTGCAGGTTCGGGCATGTGGTCGGGCAGATCCAGTTTTTCATCAGAAGTGTGATTCCAGTCCTGGGTAAAGATTTCCCTGTAATGGAAAACCGCGGGTCCCTGAACCTCAAACAGGATATCGATCCATCTTCGTTTGCTGTATTTTGGGCCAAGGTACTCTTTGGACAGGTTCATCCCGCCGGCAAGGACCGTGGTATCGTCAAAGAGAAAAATTTTTCTATGGTTTCTTAGATTAATATAATTCTGGAACGGCCGGCCTAAAAGAGGCATGTAAAAGGCGACTTTACCTCCGTCCTTTCGCAGTTTGCGCAAGGGAACCTGGAACAGGTAAAGGGGTAATGAGCCGATGCTGTCAATGAGCAAGCGGACATCCACACCCTGTGATGCTTTTTTTGCTAAGGCCGCGATAATGGAGCGCGCCACTTCATCTGAGCTGAATACGTAAGTGGATATTAAGATCTGTTTTTTTGCGGCCTTAATTCGGGCCATCAAAGCATCATGAGCCCGCACCCCGTCAGGATAAAAATTAAAGGTATTGCCTAACGTAGCACCGGCAATACCATTATTTCTTAAAATCAGATCAATCTGTGTGGCCTCGGACCTGGGCACTTCCCCCCGGCAGGCCAGCATAAACTGGGACTTGGTTTTTCGTTTTAGCTTGCGGCTTCTGAAAATAAAATAAAGGGGAACGGCAATATAGGGAAGCAGGATAATGGCCAAAAGCCATGCGATCATAGAAGTTGGCTCTCGTCTCTGGTATACCATATGGCCCAGTGCACTGAGCACCAGCAGATCCACCACAATGGTTCCCAGATGAAATAATAGAAAATAACCCAGGTTTTCAGTCATCCTAAAAGTTCCTGTTCTGTTTTATCTACCTGAATTCTATTTCAAACTGGTGAGAAATACCAGGGGTGATACATAAATCGTATGCCTGGTACTGACGAAGCAAGAGGATAATGCAAATTTGTCAGTTTGTTTTCCGAGATAAGGCCGGTATGAAAAGATATACCGGCCTTATTACATATTTACTGTCCCAATGGGGTGAAAGTAAATTTTTGTCCGCCAATAGCAGCCTCATACATGAGTCCGCCCTTGGCATGAATAAAGACCACCATGCCTTTGTAATACTGGGTTTCCGCCTGTACTCCTGTGGCCGGACCAGCACTTGCACCTGCAGTTCCTCCTTCGGTACCTGCTTTAGCCTGGACACCGGCTGTGATGACCACGGCAGAAACAGAGGCATCAAACTCAAATTCACCGCTGGTAAATTCATTATAGGCCCGCTGGTCCTCGAAAAAAATCATCTGTGAAAATGCCTGGCCACCTAGCTGAAATCCAATGGTCACCTTGGCCATCGTTGCTTTACCGGTAACCCTGCCTGCTTTATACACACGGCCTTCACCATAGGAGCCGCCTACAACAATGCCACCTTTGCCCACCGTGGGGAACACAGCATAGCCGTAGCAGTTTTTGAAAAAGGGGCGGACTGCTTCAGATTTTTTAAACACTTCAATGGTGTTGGTATAGGAATCCGAATAGGCTGGCATTGTGAAAACAACTGACAAAAAAAGTGCCATAAGCGGTAGGGCGAATTTAAACTGTTTCATCGAAAGAACTCCTTTGATATCTGTTAGTTGATATCGGTTAATCCTGTGTATGGTTTAGTCCAGACGGCAAGATTATTCAACGATTTTCCTGGCAAACTGGATCACTTGTTCTTTTACCTGGTCGCCCATATCTGCTGGTGTCGTACAATTGGCTATGTATAATTCTCCAGCATTGACAGCTTTATGAGGTTTTTGCATCCGTGAAAACGCAGTAAATGCAGCTTCAGCATTGTTGTCCCATGGTCCAGCACCTGTCATAAGCAACGCCTGGCGCTGGTTGTCTACCAAAGAGGCGTGACCGGGTTCATGGTATCGGGTATAAAGGCTGTACGTCCGGTCAATAACAGCTTTTAACTGGGCTGTAACGCCCCAAAAATATAAAGGAGAAGCAAAGATAACAGCCTGGGATTTTACCATTTTGCCCAGGATTTCCGGGATATCGTCTTTTTGTACGCAGCCGACATCATCAGGTGTTTTTTTGCAGACAGCACATCCAAGACAACCATTGAGTTTTTTCCCAGTCAAATAGATTGTTTCCATTTCGTGTCCCAGGTCAGCCATTTCCTGGGACAGCCATTCCATGGCTTTGGCAGTATTACCTTTTTTTCTCGCACTACCCTGTAATCCTAATATTTTCATTTTAACTCCTGTAAACTGGATTTTGAAAGTTGATACGATGGTATTCTAGATGAAAAATTTTAATTGTCAAATAAAATACTTGTTGGGTTTCAGGAATCCGTTTGCACAAATAGTTTACTGGTGAAAGGAAAGCGGTATTCAAATTTGAATATCTATTGTAAATCCAAAACGGATTAATCAAGAAAGCAAGAAACAAGTATTGAAAGGCTTTTAGGGAAATGAAATTTAAAAATAATTGTTTTAAATTGTTTGTCTTTTGCAAAAAAGCTGGACATTGTCCGCTTACCTGAATATGTTTCTCCAGCAGGTATACATGAATTGATCATGGATACAAGTGTTGAATATTTTCAAGGGGTTCATATAAAGCCTTTCTGATGACTTGCTTTAATGTTCAGTATGTATTTAAAGGGTATCTGGTAATTTATGGAAAACAATGTTTCTGAGCATACGGATCTGATTTTAAGGCATCTGATTGATCAAGCAGGCTTGGCTTATCTGGAGATTGACAACAATTTAATTGTCAGGTTCTGGAACAAAGGGGCACAGACTTTGTTCGGTTTAGATAAAGGTCAGGTTTTAGGCCGAATAGTCAGTGAGATCCTTCCTTTGGACTTAAGAGATCTTGAACATGAAGGCATTTCAGGCGATATCTGTTTTTTTCATACCAATATCAGCGGTAAGAGGAGTCAGTATCAGGTTCACTATATTCCCATTATTGATTCAAAAGGTGAAAAAGCCGGCATTGCTATGCTGATCAAAGACTCTGCGTCACAAAGGGAGGTGTCTTCAGGGTCAAGGCTTAAGGCTGAGGACAAATCCATGGAAGATATCCTTGGGTTCGCACCTGTAGGGATTTTTAATGCAGATCTGGATGGGAATTTGGTCATGGCCAATTCCGAATACGCCTGGATGCTTGGGTATGAATCTGCAGAGCTCTTGGTCCAGGAAATCAATGATTTTGCTGCACAGGTGTTTTATGAGTCCAAGCAGGCAGAAGATTTCATGTTTATACTCTTGGAAGCCGAAAGGGTGACGCGCTTTAGATGCCGGCTGAAACGCAGGGACGGATCATTTATCTGGGCATTGTGTTATGCCATGGTTACTTTTGATCTTAAAGGGCGGGTAAAAGGGTTTAACGGATATGCCATCGATATTGGAGATACCATCAGGGCGGAAAATGATCTCCAAAAGGCTAATGAGGAGTTGATGCGTCTTTCTGTTTTGGATGGTCTAACCCAGATATCCAATCGGCGCCAGTTTGACACCCAACTGGAGAAGGAGTGGAAACAGCACCTCGATTCAAAGGCTCCCTTATCTGTGATCTTATGCGATATTGATTTTTTTAAAGGCTATAATGATGCTTATGGTCATCAGATCGGTGATGAATGTTTGAAGCGGGTTGCCAAAGCCATTGACGCTTGCACTCCTAACATGGGTGGATTGGCGGCACGGTACGGCGGGGAAGAATTCGGTGTCATCCTTCCGGACACGGATTTTAAAAGAGCCTTTGAGATTGCTGAAAAAATAAGAAGCCGGATTTTATCCCTTAAAATACCACATGAACGTTCTGATGTTCATTCTTATGTTACGCTGAGCTTGGGTACCGGTACCATGGTGCCTAGAGCAGATGCATCTGGTATGGAGTTG
>JAKSAU010000545.1 GCA_022361535.1 Desulfobacterales bacterium | reverse complement strand
AGTCAGGACCAGGTGGAAAACTGCCAACAGGAATTTGCCAAGATGTTAGGCCTTGCCCCCTCCACTGTGTCACATCATTTTAAGGAGTTACGCAATGCAGGCCTGGTAAAGGTTCAAAGACAGGGAAAGAATATTATGGTACAGGTAGACAAAGAGGTTTTAGAAACTATTAAAAGCTTATTTTAGGTCATTTTTTTTGACATCAGAGTTCGAAACTTTTCGATATCTAAATCTCACAAACAAAGGAGGCATTATGAAGGTTATGGCCGTAATGGGAAGTCCGCGGAAAAATGGTGTTACATCGCGAATTGCACAAGGTTTTCTGGATCATGCACAAAAAAACGGCGCAGACATCCAGACATATTTTCTGAACAAGATGGACTACCAGGGGTGTCAGGGATGCTATGTGTGTAAAACCAAATCAGAATCCTGTGTACTCAAGGATGATCTCACCCCTGTTCTTGACGGTCTTGCAGATGCCGATATCATGGTGCTTGCAAGTCCGATTTATTTCTGGGATGTTACCGGCCAGTTCAAGTGTTTTTTTGACAGGACCTGGTCTTTAGTCAAACCGGATTACATGACCAATCCCCAACCGGTCCGTATTGATCCGGGTAAAAAAGTGGTGTGGATCTCAAGCCAAGGGGATACAGAAGAAAAATTTAAGGATGTTATTGACAAATATACAGGATTTTTAACCATGTTCGGGTGCGAAACTCACACAATTCGGGCGTTTAGCATGGGAGAAGGTCCTGATCAAAAAATCGAACCGTTTTTAACCCAGGCAACAAAACTTGCCGACCAGATTATGGGCTGAAAAACGCCGTATAGAAAACAGGCTACATATAAAACATCATGAGTAGGATCCTTTGCCGGAATCGGAACCGCCGCTGTCTTCGGTGTCCGGCAAAGGATCCTTTCCTGTGACCCGTATGGCTGATTCTCCTTGAACAGGGCGGACATTAAAAATAACAATACTACAATAGAAAATGCTTTGACGAAACAAGATAGATATCGTATAGTTATTTCAACTTTAGTCAGATTCTCTTATCTTTTACAGCGTCATTCTGACCTGGCAGTTTTTGATTGACCTTCGTGTTTCTCCCCTGTTTTTCGTACTCCATTGTTGCGGTGTCCCATAAGGCGTTCCCTGCATCCTGGATGGTAAACCCGAACCATCCCTGGTGCTAACCTTATAATCCAAACCAAAGGAGGCAAAAATGGAAGATCACACCTTGTATTACGACACCATCATTAAACTGACCACTGCCATATCCCAGTGTCGGGATCCCGAGGAAGTGGCTTTAATAACTGCGGAAAGTGTCAAGACCGCATTCAAGGCAAAGGGGTGTTCCGTATTTTTAGTTGACAGGAAAACACGTGAACTGGGCTTGGTGGCATCGTCAGGATTGAGCCAGGAATACCTGACCAAAGGCCCCATCCACTTCATGCAGGCCATCAAAGAGGCAAAGGATGCCGTACCCATCGCCATCTTTGACGTATTTGACGATCCCAGGATCGAGTACCCGGAAGCTGCCAAAAAAGAAGGTATTTCATCCCTGTTGGGCGTCCCCATTATCAGCCATAACAAAATCCAAGGGGCGCTTAGGGTATACACGGCTGAGCCTTGGGAGTTCTCATTCAACGATATCACCCTGGTTCAGGCAGTGGCGCTTATCTGCGGCATGGCAATGGACATGTGCCGGATGTACAAAGGGTACAAAACCAGTATTGAAATTCTTAAAAACATGAGAGGGGCAGACACTTATAAATCCAATAAATGGACACCCTACGAAGGGGTGCCCACTTCAGTGGATCCGTCTATTTGCGACTACTGATTTTACAGATTGGATTAACTTAATCGAGAAGTGCCTTTTTAATAGTGTCAAGCCCGATGCGGTCAACCATCCGGCCCACGCGCTCTCTTTTTGAGTGTTCCTTGTAATAGGCAACCATTTTGGCCACCATCTTCTCTGCAGCCTGTGTATCCAGGTCTTCTACCAGGATGTCAGCCAGTCTGGGCCGTGCGGACCCATTCCCTCCGATCTGCACGGTCCAGCCCTTTTGGGTACCGTACAGGGAAATATCCTTAATGCAATTTTCAGCACACTGGACCTTGCATCCGGATACCCCCATTTTCATTTTACTTGGCAGAACCATGCCGTGGTAGGTTTTATCCAGCTTCATGCCCATTTCAATACTGTCCTGCAGGGCCAGACGACAGTATTGAATGCCAGGACAAACCTTAACGCTCCTGACACAAAGCCCAACAGCATGACCTGGATCCATACCTAAGTCTTCCCAGACGCCATCCACTTGCTCCTCTTTAATACCGATCACGGCAATGCGGGCGGCACTGGTAATTTTTAATTCTTCTACTTGATATTTATCAGCCACATCAGCCAAGGTCCGTAACTGATCCGGCTTAACGATCCCGCAGGGAATGTGCGGTGCAACAGCATAGCGGACATTGTCTTTACCCCGCTGCCGGATAACTCCTCTATCTCCATCTTTGAGCATGCTTACTCCTTGTGCTTAAATACCAAACGCCCATGACCTGTCAGGGCGTTTTTTTGTCTGTTCTTATGTTTTTAATTTGTAATATTGATACAAACCAAAGTCAATGTCCATTACCTTTATCACTAGGAACGGCATTTTTAATGAAATCTTCATGACGTATAAAAAACCCGACCTTGAGCGATTTGGTTATAATACCATACATCCCTTTTAGTTTTGTCACAATCTGCTCTCTGTTGCCATGATTTGGTCAATGGTGTATGACTCTTTTTCATGAGTCAAAATGAAAAATACCTGACCCAGGCTGTGATGCTGGCTAACCGGGTAAGAAAAAGATACAAACACCTGCATAAGCGCTTCAAAAAACAGAACCTTGAAGTTTTTCGCCTTTACGATTGGGATATTCCCGAAATCAGGGCGGTCGTCGACTGGTATGCAGGTCACTTGGTAGTAGGAGAATACACCCGTAAGCAATCCACACCCGAATGGCTGCCACTCATGGGCAAAGCAGTGGCTGAGGGCCTTGGTGTTCCTTTAAAAAATCTTCATCTCAAGGAACGCAAAGCAGGCATAAAAGATGGCACCCGGTACCAAAGAATCAACACGGTGAATAAAAAAATTCCCATGTGGGAAAGAGACCTTCAGTTTCTCATCAACCCAAGTGATTATGTAGATACCGGTCTTTTTTCAGATCATCGAAACACAAGGCAGCGGGTCAGGCAGATGGCCAAGGACAAAGACTTTTTAAATCTGTATTGCTATACTGGTGCCTTTACATGTTATGCTGCCAAAGGTGGAGCTGCAACAACCTTGTCTGTAGACCGGTCTGAAACCGCTATCACCTGGGTAAAGGAAAACTTAGAACTAAATCAGCTTTCAGGCCCTGGCCACACACAAGTCCATATGGATACCCTTGATTTTTTAAAAAAAGCTGTCAAAAAAAATTTGCGATTTGATTTGGCTGTAGTGGACCCGCCATCATACTCCACCACCAGGTTGACAGAAAAGCAATTTGACATTGCCCGGGATCATCCACACCTTTTAAACCAGGTCTTTAAACTCATGCGGTCTGGGGCTACACTTTTCTTTTCTACCAATCATCAGAATTTTGATTTAAAAACAGATCAGCTTGATGAAAAAAATATCAAAGAGATAACCCACCAGACCATTCCAGAGGACTATGTAAACAAACGAAAAAGAATCCACAGGTGCTGGGAGATCCGCTTTTAATGTTTGATCCTTTTGAAAATCGAGTCAGCCGGGACATCCGGAACCAATTGTCCGAGCAGTTTTTAATCGCTCTTACCTCCAAAGAGTGGGGACCGGTTGATAACTTTTCAAACAAACTAAAAAAACAGGCGCCAGATCAAGCCCATATCGACTTCATTGATAACCGGATGACAAGCTACCATAACGTATTTAACCAAGCAGGCAAAACGCCTTTGGAGAATTTACAATTAGCCCGTCTCTTGTGGGACCATAAACTATACTTTGAATGCCATGAATGGCTGGAAGAGATTTGGTTAGAGGCAGAAGGAAATTTTAAAAAGGCTATCCAAGGACTCATCCGCATGGCAGGTGCCCATGTTCTTCATGAAGCAGGCCGCATGGAACCGGCGAAGTCTT
>JAKSAU010000393.1 GCA_022361535.1 Desulfobacterales bacterium | reverse complement strand
TAACTATAGCAGGTCAGCTCTTCGGGCCTGTCCAGAAATCTTTCAGGTGTGACTATTGCACTGAAGTCGGCTTTTACCTTTTCTGTCAGTTGTCTGGTTAATTTATTTTCAACCATGTGGTGTTCCTTATTTTAAAATCCAATTGGGTAAAGCCAGTGAAATCCATGGGATATAGGTAACCAGCATCAGGCACAGAAGCATGATGCCTAAAAAGGGTACCACACCCCTGGCGATCTTGACCAAAGGAGCCGTGGTGATACCTGAGGCCACAAACAGGTTCAGACCAAAGGGCGGTGTCAGCATACCCATCTGGATGTTCAAGACCATGACAATACCGAAATGGACCAGATCAATACCGTAACGGTTAAGGGTTTCAAGGAAGATGGGTGCTAAAATAAGCATGGCCGAAACATCGTCCATAAAACATCCAAGGACAAGAAACAGGATGTTTACGGTTAACAGAAACATCCAGGGGCTGTTGATATGTTCGATAATAATGTCTGCAAGCTGGTGGGGTATTTGCTCTGCTGTCAAAAGCCAGATAAAGGTCATGGCAGTGGACAGGATAAAAAGCAGACAGGCTGATAGCACTGCTGCTTCGCGGCAGACCCCGGTAATATCACGTATCTTGAATTCCTTGTAGATAAAGATCTCAATGAACAGGGCGTATACCACTGAGACCGCAGCCGCTTCCGTGGGCGTAAATATACCGGAATAGATACCGCCGAGTACGATAAAAGGCAGGATCAAAGCCCAGATGCCTTCTTTTGCAGTTCGGACAATGTCGGACAGAGACATTTGGGTCTCCACACGCCAGTTATGTTTTTTGGCAATAAAAAAGGTATACACCATCAGGGCAAAGCCGATGAGCAGCCCCGGCAGGATACCGGCCATGAAAATTTCTGTTACAGACACATTCATTACCAGGCAGTAAAGGATCATGGGTATGGAAGGAGGGATCACGATACCAAGGGACCCTGACACGGTAATTAGCCCCAATGAGAATTTTTCTCCATACCCGGCCTTAATCAGTGCCGGTATCATTATGGAACCGATGGCCACCACTGTGGCCGGTGATGACCCTGATATGGCTGCAAAGAAAATACAAGCCAGGATGCCTGCCATTGCAAGGCCACCTGGAAACCATCCCACAAGGGCATTGACGAACGCCACAAGTTTGCGTGCAATGCCTCCCCGCGTCATAATGGCCCCGGCCAAAATAAAGAACGGGATGGCCAGGAGTACAAATTTATCCAAGGCGTTAAACAGCTGCTGGGTAATGATATGCAACGGAGTGGATGTAAAAAACACCAGGCAGACAAGCGTTGTTATACCTAAGATAACCGCAATGGGAACGCCCAAAAAGAGAAGAACACCAAAGCAAATACATATTGTTGTAATCATGGGGACACCTCCCCATCGATTTTGCCATTCCGTAAAAACTGCCATGCTTTGATAAGAAAGCGGGTGCCGATAAAAATGGAAAATACCGGGATGGGCAGATAAACTATATACATGGGCAGTTCCATGGTGGGGGATGTGGTTTCATATCCGTACATCCGGGCCACGATTTTCCAGGAATACCAGGCGACTGTGAAAAAAAAGACGGCCGATAAAGTATGGGTAAACACCTTAACCGCTTTTTGCCATGGGCTTTTAAGTTTGGACACAATCAGGTCCATGGTAAAATGGCTGCCCGATTTAACTCCCATGGACGCACCGAGAAAAGCGATAAATACCCCAAGATACCTTCCCAGTTCTTCAAACCAGGTAAAAGAATAGTTGAACACATATCTGGAGATAACCTGGACAAACCCGATGATTGCCAGGCCTAAAATCGTCCAGACCAGGGTGATGTCTTCCACCCGGTCCAGAAACTTGAATATCCGTTGCAAAGTTGGTTCTCCGAAAAAATGGCCCGCAGGCAAACCAGCCTGCGGGCATATACGAGTTTATTTTTGGTGGGCTTTGATTTTGGCAAGCATAAAGTCAAATAAATCATCACCCAGTTTTTTGCGGTATTTATCCCACACCGGAACCATGGCTTTCCTGAAAGCTTCTCTCTCCTCAGGGGTCAGGTCAATGATCTCAATGTTGTTTTGTTTTGCAAAGTCGGCGATAGAGATATTGCTTTTTGGCAAAGATTCATGGATGTTGGCGTTTTCTTTACGATTGACATCAATGGCAATTTTGGCTGCTTCTTTGAATATCTTCTGCTCTTCTTTGGACAGGCTTTCCCAATAATCTACACTCACTACGATAATACATTCAGTCAGACAGTGCTGGGTCCGGGTCACATATTTTGTTACTTCGGTAAACTTCATGAGAACAGTTGTCATGAGCGGGTTTTCCTGGGCATCAATAACACCTGTTTGAAGGGCATTGTAGATTTCAGGAAACGGAATACCTACGGGCGAAGCCCCTAATTGCTTAAAGGTATCCAGGTAAACCGGTGAGTTCATAACCCTTACTTTTAACCCTTTTATGTCTTCAGGGGTACGCACAGGACGTTTGTTATTGGTGAAATCCCTGATTTCGTTTTCAGTCCATCCAATGGCAATAAATCCTTTTTTAGGAAAGTAAGAAAAGATTTTTTCCTGAACTTCAGGGTCATCCAATGTGGCATAGGCGGTTTGCCTGTCCGGGAAAATAAAAGGCATATCCAGGATTGCCCCCTGGGGCACAAAATTCTGTAATACCGCTGTAGTCAGGGCTGCAATCTGGAGGGTGCCGGACTGAACCTGTTCAGCCATGGAGCGTTCACCGCCAAGTTGACCTGAGGGAAATGTAGCAATATCAATTTTGCCGCTGGTTTTTTCTTTTACGTAAGCGGCAAAGGCATCAACACCTTTGGCCTGTCCATGGAAGGGTGGTGCTACATGGCCGAATTTAACCTTTCCGGCAAGGGCAGGTAGTACGGAACCTATTACAAGAAGGGCAGCCAAACCGAGTGTTAGGACGGTTTTCTTGGTAATCTGTTTCATTTTAAACTCCTTAATATATAAAAAATTTGTAGTACTGATGTACCAGAACAATTTTCCATGGAATTATGCTTAAAGTTTTCTAATTGTCAACTTGAATCTGCTATAGCCATAGCAGTGGTTTTTAACTTTGGGCTAATGTGGTTCTGTGATTACTTCTTTTTTCTTTTGTATGTTTTGATAAAGCGTGTAATTTCCTTCTAATCGAAGGATTTGGTGTCCTGATTCTTAATATTAATATTTTTCATAATAGGAAACTTTCGTGCTGAAATACGATTGTTATTTTTTAGTTAATGACCCAATCTAATATCTACACAACATTTGTAAGGTAATATTTTCCCGAATCGGACATTTTAATAAAAAAAGTCGTGAAAAATCAGGGTTTCCCTGATTGTATTTAAAAAATAGATGCGCTAATTGAAAGGTATCATTCTTTAATTCAATCCAGGAATAATCCGGGACACAACAAAGAATAAGATATTCAGCAGGCAAACTGCTGAATAAATTACGGCAAACTGATTTCTCCTTTAGCTCACAGAGCCCGACATGCTTTTTAAAAAGGATGGATGATCCGGTTAAAAGGCGGTTAAAAAGAAAGGGCGATTAATGAGGAGCGGTTAGTTTTAAAAAATGATTCCAATAATTTCTATTAAAAGGGTCAGGAGGCAGACAGATGAAAACAACCAATAAAGTGAATCCATTTGTGTGCTGTTTTTGCGGCAGTAAAGCTGTCGCAGATGATGGAAAGGCACGGACAGCAAACTTTTTCGAAGGTATCCGGGATCGGAATGGACAGGGAGTCAGCATCTGCTCGTCCTGCGTTATTCTTTTTTTTAACCAGCTAAGAAATAGAGAACAATGTCAGACAGAGCGTACATGTGATTTTTGCGGTAAAACAGCCCACCAGGGGATCCACCTTTATCGTGGTCCGGCAGATACAAGGATTTGCGATTTTTGTCTGGCCGCGGATTACCTTAAGCGTCTTGATGCACAAAAAGAAAACCAGGACGCAAATTTCAATTCCGACATACTGGATCGCGAACCTGTATCGAACAAGCTGGTGTAGCCTGCCTGTTATATTTTCCACGAACTCATCTTTCGGGGGACATGCAGCAGCGCAGTTCTTGCGCTAAGCTGAATGATTTCGTATTGACTTATTCTTAACCGGGATTCCGCTTTCTTTTAGCAAAATAAGTTGTTCTGCTTATATGAGAAGCTTTTGCTATCCTTTTAGTTTCTTTATAGAAATGTTTATAACAATTCTCAAAATAAATTTCCGATTGGCTCTGGTGAACAAGGGTCTCCCATATACAAATACCAGCCCGTTTATTCTAGGAAACGGCTGCCGAATTTTTTGTAAAAAACCCGCCTGATGCCGTCTTCTTAAAACAAACGAGCCTAAGAGCTCAAATGGCAATACCTTCATTAGATGATGTTACCGATAATTAATCCACACGCATTATAAGGGAACATCTTTTTGCGAACCTATGTAAGCAAGAATCAGTTGACTATCTTCTGCTTGTGATTCTTGTCGACAGCTCTAATAATTGTTAAAAGAGCTTACCGAAAGATCTGGCGGTATTATGTTCTGGCTTTAATGATAAAAAAAGGGTTTGCAAATGGCTTTTTTATTGAATCTTCTTTGGTTTGTTTTGGGCGGTGGTTGGGCTGCAGGATTGCTGTGGTTGTTTACAGGAGGCATTCTCATGCTGACGGTAGTGGGTATCCCTTTTGGGTGGGCTGCGTTCAGGATTGCAGGGTTTGCAGCGTTTCCCTTTGGCAAGGAATTGGTAGACGCAAGAGATATTGGAGATGAACGGATGGTTGGAACATCACTGGCCAACATACTTTGGATTGTACTTGCCGGTATTTGGCTTGCCATTTCGCATATACTTGCCGGGATCAGCCTTTGTTTGACCATTATAGGTATCCCATTCGGATTTGCTCATTTTAGGCTGGCAGGTGTATGTTTTGCTCCCCTTGGGAAACGAACCGTGGAAAAATAGAAATTGCGAATTTTGTTTAATCAAAAAAGACCGGCCGGGTGCAGTAAAGCGCCCGGCCGGTCTTTTGGGGTAAGGAGCGTTTCTATGGGTTAGAACGCTGTTTCCGGGTGAAAGACGTTTACTTCTTTGAGCTCTTCACCCAGGTATTCTCTTTCATTGGGGCCAAGAATCCCCAATGAAAGACAAATCAATGTCCACAAATGAACCACATGATAGTTGCCGCCGTAATGCTCACTTAGCTCGTGAATTTGTGCGTGACAATTATGGCAACCGGCAATGCAATATGTCGCGCCGGTGTTCTGGATCTGTTGGTCTTTGAGCTTGCCGTAGGCCAGGCGCTCTTCTTTAAATCCGGATTGCAGAAAACCGCCGCCGCCGCCACAGCAGTAGTTATTAGAACGGTTGGGCTGCATATCAATGAAGTTTTCTTCTCCTACTACGGATTTGACAACAAATCGTAAGTCCTCGGCAATGGGATCTCCATAACTTTTTCTGACAATCTGGCAGGGATCTTGAACCGTGAATTTTATACCAAGGTCCTTATTCCAGTCGGAGTTAACCTTGAGTTTTCCTTCCCGGATCCATTTAGCATAGTATTCATAAATGTTTTTTACTTGGAATTTGTGTTCCAGGTTGTATTTTTTCAGTCCGGCCCGGACTGAGAATGTTACGTGACCTCACTCGGTGTTTAGGTATGTTTTTACCCCCAGCTTGTTGGCCTGGTCCACAGACGTTTTGGTGATGTGTTTCCAGTTTTCATTATCGGCCAGGAACATACAATAGTTTTCGCCTGCCCAGCCTTTGCTGCCATATGTCCAGTTGGCTCCGGCAAGATGAAGAATTTTCCATAAGGGAACCATTTCGTCAGGCTCGGTGTTGGGTTCCCGTGAATTCTGGTTGAGAAAGAACTCTGCCCCTTCTTTGTCAATCGGGGCTTCCATGTCTGCGAATTCCGGCTGATTCTCCTGGTATTCTTCTAAAACGTCCTCTACCACAAATTCAAAGTCTTCTTCATTGGTACCCATGGCCGACGTAGTATCATGCTTTAATGCCATGTCACAGGATCCTAAGATTCCTCTTGGCCGCTCTTCCCTGGGTGTAAGTGCTCTGGCGTTGAATATCAGCTGGGGAATATCTATTTGCATGGGGCAAACATAGATGCAACGTTGGCACATGGTGCACATCCAGGGCCAGGTGGATTCGGCGATTTCTTTGTCCATACCCAGTGCAGCCATGCGTAAAAACTTTCTGGGATCCATATCTGCCAAGCCTGTAGCAGGGCATCCTGAAGAGCAGGCACCGCAGGTCAGGCAAGCATTAAGATTTCCGCCTTCGGGCAGGATTTCTTTAACCTTGTCTAAAAAAGTAGAGGCCTTTTTTCTCCGGCCCAGTTTGATGACAGCTTCTGCCATAGTGTTTCCTTTCGTAATATATTGAGCTTTTTTGTTGGCTATTTAATGGTAATCGTGGGTTCCCATGATCACTTTTACCCCTGTTTTTTCCTCTATGATACCGGCTAAGTCTTCGGCACTGGTATAAGGGCATTTGGGGACCGCATTAGCCAGGCAGGAACTCAGGTAAATTTTGTCAGGCTTTATTTCAGACAGCTTGGCAGCCATGCCTAGACTGGGAACAACCGTTCTGCCAGGGCATTGACATTTAACGAACGCAACCACGGCCGCAGGCGACTCGAATTTGCCTTCACCATTGGCCGCTGCTTTCAGACAGCGCCATTCACCGGGACAGCCATATCCTTGGTCGATGTATGCGCCACAACCAACAATTGCAACTTTTTCCATAGGTTTCTCCTTATCATCCTTAAACGGTCTGCTTTTCCACATCTTCAAGCTTATCCTGGTTTGAAGCAGCATAATGTATGCCAGAAGTGGCGTGTACCGGCCTTTGAGGCACTTGGGGTGAAAATTGTCTTAGAATTCAACAGATTATTCTGTGAGGTGTTTGCTTCCATATTTTTATGTGGGTTGCACCTGTGCAACCATTGGTCGATATGGGGTGCCAAACCTGCAACCGCATATGACATGCCTTTAAAAAAACTCTTTTCATAGGATAATAGGTTAGGGTACAATGCCGAAAATTAGCACATGATGTATACCTGAATGACGATATGGATGATGGATCGAAGGGGATTTCTTAAATTAACCGGGGCCGCCGCACTGGTCAACCTGATGGAAGCTGTTCCGGGTTCCTGCGGAATAACTGCTGACCTTGAAGGCCGCAGGCCGGCAAAGCCTGTAACGGGACAAGCTGTCAAAGACGGGATGGCTGGCGTGCAGCTGTCACCGGAAAAAGACCAGTTAACCAAAACCAGGCTTTTTGATGAGCATTTCCAGGACGACTACTTTTTATCCCGGTCTCAAATGCCATTGTTGGTATCAAGTCTTGAACGGTTTAAACGGATTCAGAGGCTTATCGGTTACGGAAATTTTTGTATAGCCGGATTTGACGATGCTGTTACCTATGCCAGGTCTTACTCCAGGGTAGGGCGGTTTACCAAACAAGAACTTGAGTTCCTTGAAGAAATATTCTATAGCCCGGCCCGCGAATACGGGTTTCTCGGAGAAAAAACCATCCCTAAAATGACGGCGGTCATCAACCGGAAAAAGACCAAAAAAATTCCGAGAACAGGCAATTACCTGTTTAAAGGTAAACCTGTTACCATGTACAAGGATATACAAAAGAAAATCGGGCAGGATGCAGTTTTGACCTCCGGAATTCGTGGGGTCATAAAGCAGTTCCTGCTCTTTTTGAATAAAGCTGCTGCAAGCCAGGGAAATCTATCCATGGCGTCCAGATCCCTGGCTCCTCCAGGCTACTCCTTTCACGGTACCGGTGATTTTGATGTGGGAGAAAAGGGGTTTGGAGTTGATAACTTTACTGAGAAATTTACCCAAACCCGGGTATACAACCAACTATCCGACTTGGGATATATAAAATTCAGATATGACCGTACAAATAACCTGGGGGTTCGGTTCGAGCCCTGGCATGTTGAAGTGGGCTAACCGGTTCTGCCGGTATTTTATTTCATCTTTCCCAAAGATGTTCTTGGGAGTGATTATATTTCTATGTACCTTTGCAGGTAGTAATGTAAACGCATCCCAAACCAGCCTTGATTTCAGTGTTCACACGTTGAGTTCCGGACAACCCGGTAGAACCGCACTGATCGTGGGTGGAATTCAGGGGGATGAGCCTGGTGGATTTAATGCTGCAGCACTCATCGCCACTCACTATCGGATTCTTTCCGGCCATGTGATTGTTGTTCCTAATTTAAATTTTCCAAGTATTGTTAAACGGTCCAGAGGCATCTACGGTGATATGAACCGCAAGTTCGACCGTCTAAGTGAAGCCGATCCCGAGCGGCGCACCATTGTGAGGATCAAGTCCATGATAAAAAAGCCGGATGTGGATTTTATCTTAAATCTTCACGACGGTTCCGGTTTTTATACACCCACTCACGAAACTGCCATGCGCAATCCCCGGCGCTGGGGGCAGAGCATTATTATTGACCAGTCACTCATGCCCCGGGAAAGTGATACTGCCTCCGGATTATTTAGTAACCTGTCCCAAGCCGCAGCACAATGTGCCCAGGACATGAATACGCAGTTGCTTGATCCTTCACACAAGGTCCGTGTTAAAAATACACATACGGCGAAAGGCGACATAGAGATGGCCAAAACCCTGACCTATTTCGCCTTGAAACACGATAAGCCGGCCTTTGGTATCGAGGCGAGCAAGTCTTTTTTGACCCCCGGCCGTGTCTATTACCATCTTTTGGCCATAGAATCTTTTTTAACTCAGGCCGGTATCAGATTCGAGCGTGGATTTAACCTGACCCAAAAGGGTATCCGCAAGGCGATTGATCAGGATATTGCTCTGAGTATGGGGGATCGCCGGATTCTTCTCTTTGCTGAAAATATCCGCAAACGGATCAATTATTTACCAATGGAAAAGGACAGGGTGCCGCAATTTTTAGTAAATCATCCACTTCTGGTCCTGGTACCCAATCAAGATCACTTTAGCCTATTTCATGGAAACCGCTGTCTTGCAAAACTAAGCCCCCAATACTTTGAATATGACCTGAATCTTGACGGCATTGATATGGTGGTGGACGGCCAAGCCAAGTCCGTTCAATTCGGGTCACTGGTTCCGGTAAAAGAGCGGTTTTTGGTTAAGGATATCCCGGATCACAGAGTGAATATAATCGGATTTTCCAAGCAAAATATTAAAAATGAATCCGGTGTTGTTGTTAGAAGACAGCAATTTATGAAGCGGTTTTCCATAGACCGTGCCGGGAAAATTTTCAGAATAGAGGTCTACAGCCAAGAAAAATTTAACGGTATGGTACTGGTGGATTTTAGACCTCAGGATAAAGCATCAAATTTGGCGCGACTTTCTGTCGATCAGCTAAAACCTAAAAACACGTATCAATAATACGAATCTACCCGGTTTTGGTTCTTATTCTCTAAAATTATTAAATATAGAGTAATACTTTTTTTCGAAATTATTGCTATAGCTATTCCCCAAAAATGTTTCTTGATAATGTGGGTAGATATTAATTGTCGGTAGCATCCTCAAATGAAGGTTTTACTCTTGTTCACCAGGGCCAATCGGGAATTTATGTTTAGAATTGATATAACTATTTGATAATAAAGTGTAAAAGAGAAGGGGTGTTTTCAGGTATAAACTTGGAATTAATCAATATCACCGAACATGTTGAATACCGGGGTAAGGTGATTATATTGACCATTATTTAATTTTTTTTGTGGGGTAAAATGAAAAAAGAGACGGAAAAGACCAATACAGTTACCAAACAGACATTATATATGGCTATCCTGGTTTCCATTACTTTCGGATTCATGCTGGGAGCGGTATACACTTCTTTTAAGCTGGCCAATTCCGGTACAAAGGGCATGGCTGCAAACACACCTGCACCAGATGCCCGCGATGAAAGACAGGATGAGATGGCTGCCATGGCAGGAGCCCGGATACTGGAGCTGGAAACTTTCTTAAAAGAAAATCCGGATAATGCAGATGCCTGGACCCAGCTGGGTAACGCATTTTTTGATTCCAACCGGTTTGCTGACGCCATTGAAGCTTACCAGAAATCTATAGAATTGGCTCCTGGCAATCCCAATGTTCTAACCGATTTAGGCGTGATGTACCGGAGGAACAAGAATCCTCAAAAAGCAATCGAGTCCTTTGACAGGGCCATTGCAGCCCAGCCCGATTTTGAAACAGCACGGTTTAACAAAGGGATCGTTCTCATGCATGATCTCAATGACCTGCCTGGTGCAATCAAAGCCTGGGAGGAACTTGTTGAAATCAATCCTGTGGCTACGGCTCCCAACGGACAATTGATTAATAATCTCATCCAGGGAATGAAAGCCAAATCCCAGTAATGGCCAATCTTAACTCTTTCCTGGCGCCAGTACCTGAAGACTGGCGCCTTGATATCATCTATAAACCCATACGCCATATCTATTTTAAGGTGTATCCGGGCCAGAAAACCATTCGGGTGTCTGCTCCGGTTCATGCGAGCCGGGACATGATTGCCAAAGCGATCCGATCCAAATCCGGCTGGCTGCTTAAAAAGATTAATACACCGGTCCGGCAAATAACACCGGTTTCCCGGATGCAGAGCAGCCAGTCCTGTTATTTGTGGGGACAGGCATATGCCTTGGTATATGAGACTGAGCAGGGCCGTCCTTGTGTGCAGCTATCGCCAAAAGGACGTATCCTTATTCGAACCCGGCCAGGTGCATCTATGGACAAAAAGACTGAGGTGCTGAATCAATGGCTGCGCAAATGTCTTAACGCAGAAGTTCAAGGGCTTCTTGAAAAGTGGGAATCCCGGATGGGTGTCTCTGCGGCCGAAGTTCGAATCAGAAAGATGAAAACAAGATGGGGAAGCTGTAATACCAGGGTCGGGCGGGTGTGGCTGAACGCTGCCCTGGTCCGGTTAGATCCTCTCCTGCTTGAATATGTAATGGTCCATGAACTGGCTCACCTGATAGAACCGTCCCATAATCATCGGTTTTACAGCATTTTGGACCGGTTTCTTCCGGATTGGAAAACGCTAAAATCCCGTCTGGACGGATTTGATTTAAGAAGCTGATACCGGCCTGGTTTTTTTGGGGTCGGTCAAATGTTGTGACAACCAATCCTCTATATCTGAGAAAACCTGTTCAAATCCAGGATCATTGAAAATTTCGTGGTACTTATCTTCATAGACGATCAGTTTTTTATCTCTGGATGATATAGATTCATGAAACTGCTGGCTTCCTTC
This sequence comes from Desulfobacterales bacterium, assembly GCA_022361535.1. The sequence goes on along the minus strand of JAKSAU010000393.1, from coordinate 27,820 downwards.
AAGGTCAACCAGGGCATCGGCACCACCATGGAGTAAGAGCAGGGGTAAAGTAAGTTCCGGACTGCGTCTGACAACTGCATCACAGGCATCAAGCATCTGGGACGCAAGGCGGGCCGTGATTTTTCCCACAGATACCAGCGGATCATTGACATACGCTTTGACAACCTCCGGATCCCTGCTGATATCCTTAGCATCTAACTGGGTGATGCCCAACTTTGGCATCAGGTGTGAAAAAACTCGGGCGGCTGTTCTTGTAACTGATGTGACATGGTCCGGAATTTTAACTCCTGGGCCAGAAAGTATGGCACCGTTTACTTTTTCCTGGTGATCCAAAAGATAAGCCGAACTGATCAGGCCTCCCATACTATGGCCTATCAGAAAAACAGGTTTTCCAGTTTCCCATTCTTTTACCTGGTTTACAAATTGATCAAGGGTTCTTTTAAAGACGTTGAATTCAGGAACATACAGGCGTTTGCCTTGTGATTTTCCATGCCCGTAGTGATCCAGTCCATAAACGGCGTATCCATTGGGTACAAGGCAGTTTACAAGATTCATGTACCGTCCGCTGTGTTCAGCCAGCCCGTGGACTACGATTAAAACTGCCTTGGGATCGTCTTGTGGTAACCAGCATTGATAGAAAATTTGTGTGTTCTCAGGCCCTTTGAAAAATCCGGTTTCAGTTGCCATTAGAGTGCCTCGATAATTTTGTCAGTGGAAAGAACGCGAAGGCTGCCACAAGAGAGAATCAGGTTCTCCCATGACCAGTTATGGTGTCGGATGATGGTTTCAGCATCAAGATGGGGACGGTCTGCAGTGGTATGGGCATCCCGGGCTACTGTGACATCAAGTCCTTTGCTGGTAGCTGACCGAATCGTAGTATCTACACAAAAATCCGTGGCACACCCGGTGATAATTATCTGGTTGTCACCAAAGGACCGGATGGTATCAAGCAAAGGGGTGTCCAAAAATGCATCACAGGCAGTTTTGCGGATAATGGTATCAACATAGTCACGGTTCAAATCTTCCAACAGTTCCCAGCCCGGAGTCTGGGGTTCCAGAACATCTCCTGCAGGACCATCATGCTGGATGAAAATAATTTTGCCCCAGTTTGCCCGGACCTTGTCAATGAGCTTGTTTATCCGTTCAACAACGCCCTTGGTGTCGAACCTTGGTGTTTCCTGGGTGAACAATCCTTTTTGCATATCCACAACGAGCAACAACATGTACATATTCCTTTTTAGCTTGGGCTAACTCAGCAGTCAGATTGTTGGGTATAGAGCGGGTTGATATCAGCTAAAAATATAGAACCCTAAATTTTTAGCATATGGCGGGGGATTATAGAACTCGCCATAGATATAATTACCCTGGATTTCTCTTATGACCACCCGCCGCTTTATCAAGGACCGCTTGATATCGTCCAGGTTAAACTGGATATCCAGAAAGTCATTGGTACGGATGCGGTGAGATTTTGAGATTCTAAACCCAATGGCAGTCAAGGAAACCTGCTCAACCCTGATTTTGCCAAATTCTCCCGTTTTCAGGCGTTTAAACTTTCCGCTCAGGGATGCTATTTTACCAAAGTTTTTTATACCTTCATCACTGGTACTTTCAGGCGCCTTAGGCATTGGTTGGGCTTCTTTTTCCTGGGCAATTTCTTTTTCTACCAAAGCCTGGAGGTTTTCTTCAAGATCCGCCACTTCCTCCTCGATTTCAGGCTGCTTTGATTTTGACAGGGCATCAGCCACCAGTTTTTTAAGTTGCCCTGCATCATCTCCGGCCATGGTGTGTGCCTGGATGGTAATAGGCAAAAAGATTTGTTTATCTTCAGGCTTTGCCTGGGATAGGGCTTTTTCTATCCTTGATTTGGCCTGGTCCGCACCATCGGAATATGTCAGGGGTAAAAGGGCCAGAAAGCTGTTGTCCCCGTAACGGTAAAGGACGTCTTCCCTGCGTTTGGTCTTTTTAAGAATGGCTGAAATTGCCTTGAGTGCTTTGTCACAAGCTTGTTGCCCTTTGGTTTCATACCGCCTGCTAAGACCGTCAATTGTAAGAACCAACATGGAAAATACACTGCCGAACTGGACTTTAAATTCGGTTTTATTGGAGACGGTGCGCTCGAAACTCCAACGATTCTTTAATCCTGTGAGTCCGTCCCGGGTGGCCAGGTTCGTCAGTGCCTGGTTATAATATGACCGTTCAATGGCAATCGCTGCATATTCTGAAATGGAAGCCAGTAATTGCAAGTCTTTATCGCTGAAGGAGTCTTCATTAATGCGGTTGACCAGTTCGATAACACCAAAGATTTTATTGTCTGTCTTCAGGGGTGTTCCGATGATGGACCGGGTTTGGAATTTTGTATATTTATCAACACGGCCAGTGAACCTTGGATCTTTTGATACGTCATTGATCACCAAAGGTTCCCCGGTTTCCATAATATGGCCGGCGATGCCTTCTCCTTTTGGCAGTTTAACACCTTGAAGTTTTTCCCGGTTTGTCCCGACAACCACTGAAAAGACCATATCTCCTGTTTTGTTGTCTTTGAGCAGAATAGACCAGTGGCAGGGTTGGAAAATACAGCCCACCTGGTACATGACAATATCAAGGACCTCTTTGATGGTCTTGGCTTTGGACAAGGATTTGCCCAACTCAAACCCAAGATCCGGGGGCAGTTCTTCGCCCGCCTGGGCCACTTGGGCAGCGGTTCCCTGGGCCTCCATCAAGGGATCTCCCTGGTAGTAATATCGTGTGTTTGCCTTGGACAGCTTCAGGTTTGCCCAAAGCAGGTTTTCTTTAAGCTGGCTCATTGAAGGAAAAATGAAATGATAAAAAGCGGAAATCTCTTCCACCTCTTTGTTCATGTTAAGGATGCACTTTATTATATCCGTCTTTTCAGGATCAATGGTTGCCTCAACTTCAGGCGGAAGGATAGGAGGACGTATAAAATCAAATGATCCCATACCCTGTGTCCAGCACAGAAAATTGGCCATGGATACAATGGAGATGAGATGTTTTTCGTCGGCATCCAAATCTTGGTGTTCAAATGGCTGGTGGTGGTATTTTACTGCAAGGACAAGTTTATCAGGCAGTTTCCATAACGCACAGAAATATGCACCGATATCGTCATGGCCAAGGCCAATCTGTGACCTTTCTTTTTCGATCACAAGGTCAGTGGAGGCCGACAATTCCCGTATAAATTCTCCGTAATCCTTGTGGCCCTGAAGATCTAAAAATATCTTGCCCACATCATGAAGCAATCCTGCAGTATAGGCTTCCTCGGGATGGGAATACCCGGTTTCCTTTGCGATCTCCATACTTAAAACAGCTACCGCAAGGCTGTGTCGCCAGAATAAAAGGCGGTCAAATTCTTTGGCTTGCCCCCTTTTAAACATATTTTCAAAAATAGTCATGCTCAGGGCAAGTTTTTTGATCTCATCAAGGCCCAGCATGACTACTGCTTCGGAAAGGGTTGTGATTTTTCTGTTCAACCCGTAAAAGGCTGAGTTCACCATTTCAAGAACCCGGGCAGATATGCCGGGGTCGGTTTCCACGATTTTGGATACGTCTTCCAGGGAGACTGTCTCATCCCTGGAGGCTTCAAGGAGTTTGGTCGCCACCTGGGGAAAGCTGGGAAGCTTTTTCTGGTCAAGTTTGATTATGGTTTGAATGTCTGATTCCGATGGAAGATTTAACTTATCTGTCATTTTACAGCACCTTGTGGGCATAAAGTTTTCTCATAAATTTCAAATACTCCATCCGAATTCAAGACACAATATGACGGATTTGTCAATTTTTGAGAAATTTAATTGGCAGATTCCATAGGTGTTTCAGACCCAGAAAGGCAGCTTTTATCCCCTGGCAGCAATTACTGCTGCTCCAATTGCGCCGTTTTCCTGGGGTGATGTTCCCACCAGGATATCGTATCCCAAACGGTTTTCAAGGGCCTTTACCAACCCGGTATTTTTTGCCACCCCGCCGGTCATCATGACGGGCGGCGTAAGTTTTATCTTTGTGGCAAGTCCTGCAACACGGGCGGCTGTGGCTTCGTGTATGCCGGCTATGATGTTTGGCCGGGTTTCCTGGGCTGCAATCATGGAAATGACTTCAGATTCGGCAAAAACCGTACAGATCGATGAGATTTTAGCTGGGTTGTCTGCAGTCAGTCCCATGGGTCCAAGTTGATACAAATCCAGTTCAAGGGCATTTGCCATGACTTCCAGAAACCTGCCAGTACCGGCGGCACATTTATCATTCATTGCAAAGTTGTCAACCTGGCCTTGCTCGTTAAGAAGTATGGCCTTGGAATCCTGGCCGCCAACATCAATAATTCCTTTTATCTCAGGATTCGAAAAATGGGCACCCACGCCATGGCAGATAATTTCCGTCATGGCTTTGTCTGCAAACGCAACTGAATTTCTGCCGTAGCCGGTGGCAACTATTCTTGCTACATCTTCACGCCGTATGCCAGCTTCTTCAATGACCGCGTTAAAAACTTTTTCTCCGGCCGTTACCGGATTATATCCTGTGGACATCACACGGGCAGCCGAAAGGGAAAGCTGCCCTGTTTCGGTGTCCTGTTTTATCAGGGCGGCTTTGGCTGTTATTGACCCGATATCTATACCTGCAAAGATCATATTGCCGTGGCCCCCCCATCTACGACTAAGGTCTGACCGGTAATAAAAGATGCACCTTCAGAAGCAAGAAAAAGTACCGGTTTAACCACATCTTCTATCTCAGCAATCCTGCCCATTGGGATGCCTTTGGTAATATGATTTGATAATTCCTCATTTGACCAGAACGGTTCTGAAAACTGGGTCCGGACCATGGCAGGAGCCACTGCATTGACCTGGATATTGAACATGGCAAGCTCTGATGCAAGAACTTTGGTCAGCATTTCAACCCCTGCTTTGGCAATGCCGTATATACCCATGCCCGGTGTAGCTTTACGGCCTGCAATCGAAGATACCGATACAATCTTTCCGCTTGTTTTGTCCCGCATCATGGCGGCAGCTTTACGGCTGACCAGAAAAGTGCCGGTAAGATTGGTGTCTATGATCTTCTTCCATAATCCGGGGTCCAGGTCCGGGATGCCGGGAGTGATCAAGTTCATACCAACGTTGTTTATCAGTATATCTAATGCACCAGCCTCTTTTTCGATAGTCTCAAAAAGGGCATCCACATCTTCAACGCTTCCGATATGGGCTTTAATTGCTGTTAAGTTTTCCGGTTCGCCCAGCTCTTTTACTGCCTGGTCCAACCCTTCTTCTTTTCTGCTGCAGATAAATACTTTTGCACCCTGGCTTAAAAGCGCCCGGGTTACTTCAAGGCCGATACCGCGGCTGCCGCCGGTAACAAGTGCGATTTTTTCTTTAAGGTCAAAGTTCATATTCTGCTCCTATTGTTTGACGATTTCCATAAATGCATCAATCCTTGTTTCTGCCTGGGACTGGGAGAAATTCCTGGGGTCCACCATGTCCGCTTCCAACAGAAGAACCGGGATACCTGCCTTTTCACGGACAATGTTCATAATGTCCATCTGGCCAAATGAATAGGGTTTGCAGGACCTGTTTGAATGCATGACAAATCCGTCTACATCGTAGAACTTTATCATTTCAAGCACCTGGTTAGCCATTTCATCCACCCCGATATTCAAGTATATCCGTGTGTAGGCCTCGGCCATTGAATCCAAAAAATTATCTACATCAATATACTTGATGGCAGAGCACCAGGCCGAGGTATACGTGTCAGCCACAAGACAGGCATTGTGGTCCGAGAATTTGTTGGACAGCCATTTAAGACTGTACCAGACCGGCAAATTGTCCCACAGCAGCCGGTATTGCTCATCAGGCACGATGGAGATTCCCTGATTTACCCGTTCTTCCATTTCTGCCACAAGTTCAGTATAAAAGTCCACTGCTGTCTGGGTTCCTCTAAGCGTAACAATGAGAGCCAAAAAGAAAAATGCGTCAAAAGCGCTCATGGGGGCAGGCTTGTTGGCTGTGGTGTTGAGCACCCGTTGCCAGAGCTGCTGTCCTTTGAGGGATAGCCTGCCCACCTCTTTCATTTTATCATGGTCAAAGGTTTTTCCTGTGGCCTCTTCCAGAAAACTTATATATTCATTGATCTGTTTTTTGACATAGCTTGCGATTTCTTTAGAGTACCCTGTGTGGCAGACCGGGGTGTCCAGGATAAACAAAGGCACGTTAAAGTGTCTGGCCTGTACCTCGTACCATTTGAGTACGGTACCGCAGATATTGTTGCAGCAGACCAGCATGTCCGGTTTTGGCAGGCCGCCCAAAGGCCCTCCGCCAGCCACGGCACAGGCAATGTCTGACCGGGCATAGGAGCAAAGATCTGTGCTGTAGCCCATTTCCTCAGCTTTCACGCAAAGGTCTTCCCCCATCTTTGAGGCGCCGACCATGGCCCCGTGATTTTCAGGGTAAACCGGGATAATGTCCATGGCGATCAAGGGCTCCACAGGACCGCCGGAGGTTATCCAGGCAACTTTTTTATTGTTTTCCCGGGCAGTCAGGGCATCCATATAATACGTGGTCATGATGTCCCGCATTTTTTTTGCCGACCCTATTTTTTTCTTTTCTTTGTCACTCATTTTGTCTCTCCTGTGCGGTTCAGATCATATGGATAAAGGTTTCAATCCGGGTAGCCATTTGGCCGGTATTGATTTGCTGGTCATCCATTTCAAGGTGCAAAAGGGGAAAACCGGCATCGTCCAGAAATGATTTAAGATAAGGGAAGTCAAATGCATGCGGATCGCAGAATTTAAACAATGTAAAGATGATCCCGTCTGCATCTGCCTTTTTTGCCTGTGCTACCAATGCGTCCCCACGGGCTGTGTTACCGCTGTGTTTTGCAGGGCAGACCACCCGGTCAGTATACCTTGCTGTTAAGGCATCCATGGCAGGTATGTCCATTTGAATCTGGTCCTGGAACCATCTTTGACCTGAACACAAGTCATCTCCAACCACGGTGCCCCCTGCGTCTTCAATCAAAGAATAAAGATCAGGCATATCGCAGATTGAGCCTGATAGAAGCACACGTTTGAAAGGTTTGTTTTCAACCTGTTTATTGTTCAAAGCTGAAACAAGGTCTATAAGGCTTTTGTCTAAAAGCTCCCGGTCCATGATCATAGATCCTTTGATTACAGTGAACAGGTCTTTGGCAGATAAGATACCCGGAGTTTTTGACTTCATTGTATAAATGGTGTCCAGGTTTTTCCGGATACGGTTAAACAGGGCAAAAGCGTTTGCAAGATCATCTTGTGAAATTGGTTTGCCTGTGTAGCCTTCAAGGTCTGATTTAAGCTTTTCAAGCACTTCTTTCATGTATTCTTTGGCAGATGCTGTTGTCAGTTTGACAGGCATGACCACGTCGGCGAAAAACGCCTGGCTGATGTTCAAACGCCAGATATCGGATAAGCGTTGGATAGAATCACATGTATGGGGGAATACGGTTCCGTCCAAATAATCAAGCCGGCCAGCAAGGCCGTCTTCCAAAATGCCGCGTACCAGGGAACAGCAATATGCCTGGAGATGATTTTCAGCAAGGGAAATATCAGATTTTGATGAAAAAAGCCTCATGGGGTGGCACCCTGCCGCAAAAATCAGCTCTTCAGGGGCATAGGAACACAGATAGCCTATTGCTTTTCTGCCATTGGCTTGTGCTGTATCGGCTGCAGCAGCCGGATTGTCAGCTGCCTCATAAAACGGGGTCAGTTCCTGTATCATTTATAATCTCCTGTATATTCTCCTTTGTTGCGCATTTTCTCCAGTTCTTCCTCTTCGAGAACCTTAAAGGCCACTTTGCCTACCAGGGTGGTTGGCAGTTCTGTTCTAAATTCTATACTTCTTGGACAGCTCCATTTGATAAGGGTTTTCTGGCAAAATTTGATTAATTCTTTTTCTAGGTTCTCGTCATCGTCCTGCACCCCTTTTGCCTTAACCACAAAGGCTTTTACCCGTTCCACCTGGTCAGGATCAGGCACTCCGATGACGCAGGCTTCTTCCACCTTTGGGTGTTGGTAAAGCAAATCTTCCACTTGTGCTGGGTAGACGTTCATACCAGAGGACTTGATCATCCGTTTCTGGCGCAGTTTAAAATAGAAAAAGCCTTCATTGTCCTGGTGAGCGATGTCACCTGTATGGAGCCACAGTTTCCCGTCATCATGTATCTTAAGCGTTTTATCGGTTTCCTCTTTTTGGTTGAGATATCCCTTCATGACCGCTGGGCCGCAAAGGCATATTTCTCCATCTTCTCCCAATTTTTGGGGTTCGGTTGTGTCCGGTTTAACGATTTTTGCATCCATGTCCGGAAAGGGCACTCCGATACTATTTTCCCGATAGGTGGTCATGGGCATTGCCATGATGGCTGTCACCGCCTCTGTCAGACCGTAACCTTCTAAAAGTTTAACACTGCCGCCCTGTTTGCGGACAATGGCCTCAAACTCTTCCTTTACGGTCTGGGGCAGGGTGTCTGCACCGCAAAAAGCAGCTTTTAAACAAGCAAGGTCTGCTTTTTGAAAATCGCTGTTTTTGCAAAGGGCTGCATAAAGGGTGGGTACGCCAATGATAAAAGACGGTTTTTTCGTTCTGATGAGCTTGGCTACAATTTCAGGAGTAAATTGAGGAACCAGGATACTTTTTGCACCACCCATGAATGCGGCATTGATACACACACCTAAGCCAAATCCATGGAAAATAGGGAGGATGGCAAGTATGGTATCTGATTCGTCAAGATCACCCCATGTGGCGACCATCATACCTTCGGAGATGAAATTCATGTTGGAAAGCATAATTCCTTTAGGCTTTCCCGTAGTGCCGCCGGAATACAAGATGACGGCAGTATCATCCGGCTCCATATCTACTTTTTCCTGGCTTGGCCATGGTGCGGACATGATATCCTGCCAAAAAAACACACGGCTGTCTTCAGGAACTTTAGGAATCTTACGGCCTTTAGTCAGCCAGAAACCAAATTTTTTAACCGGGGAAAGAAAGTCTCCAATTTTAGCCAGGATCAGTCTTTTGCAAGGCGTTCTATCCATCACCGCGTTAAATTTTGAATAAAACGCATCCAGGGTCAGGGCCATGGTGGAGTTGGACAGGTTAAGGTAAAATTCGATTTCCGATTCTGTGGACAGAGGGTGGATCATGGATGCAACTGCCCCGATTTTATTGACTGCATAAAAACAGATGATGCCCTGGGGGCTTGTGGGCATGGAGATGGTAACCGCATCCCCTTTTTTCAGGCCAAGTCCTGCCAGTGCATCCGCACATTTATCAATGAGTGAGGAAAATTGACTGTAGGTGCATTGGGTGCCCATGAAGTCCCAGGCGATTTTATCAGGAACCCGCTGCACTGATGACATGACCGACTCATACATGGTGACTCGGGGGTAATCAATTGAGTGAGGTATCTTTGCGTAATGATCAAGCCAGGGCCTATGGGTCTGCATGTTGTCTCCTTTCAATCAAAAGAACCAAACATCAAACTATTTATCGTCTGGTGGTTTTTATACCGAACGCTGGTCGACGTGTCAACCACTGCTTGTCGTCTTTGTTGAAATATGGTAAAAGAGCCCTGAAAAAAACTAAACCCACCAGGAGATTATGGAAAAAAAAGATACGCTCAGCCGCCTGAAAGCCGAAGAACGGAAAATGCGCCAGCAGATTATCATTGATGCGGCAAGGGAAGTATTTGGCCAGACAACCTATGATAAGGCCAGCATGGCAGAAATCGCAAGAACTGCAGGAATTGGAAAATCATCCATATATACGTATTTTAATTCCCAGGAGGATTTATATGCCAGGGTGGCATATACAGATGCCTGCAAATTTATCGAGGATCTTCAGCAAAACATTAGTGAGAGTAAAGAAAATGCACTTGATATCTGTATATCGTGTTTTCTGGATTATTATATCGCCCATACTGCCCAGTGGCGGATGATTACTCATTTTGCTCTTCACGGCAACAAGGAAATGGGTGCTGTAGAGCAGTTAAACGACATCGGCCGAAGACTCATGGACCTTTTTGAACAGGTGTTTAACTCCCTTGGGTGCAAAGAAAATGCCCGGCTTATGGCCCATACCCTGTTTTCTTGCCTCTCCGGGATTCTTATTGCATTCAGAAATTACCCGGGCCGCAGCGAGAAAGAGCGGATTTCTCATATGAAGCGTATTGGAAAAATTGTGGAGTCCATGGTCCTGGCACTGGTGGAAAAAAATAACGCCTCTTAGATTATAATATGCCATGCGGCTATTGAAACATGAGCCTTGTGAAAAATTTGACAATATCCTGCCCAGAGCATATGATCGAGTATCAATACCCAAATTTGTTCTTTTAATTCAGAACGTTTTAGAAGTCTCTGCTGAATAGGGGGGGTCATGACACTGCCCAATAAAAAAGGTTGGCTGGCCATAGGCTTTATCCTCATTTGCCTGGCCATACCTTTTGGCATTACTTACTACGTTTCTACTGACATGTTTAAGGAACGCTATGCCAAATGGCGCCCCCCCATGCCTCAAGCCCCGGAAAATGCAAGTCTTGAAAAATCACGAACAATAAATAACCAGGTTCTTCTGGTCAAAGGTGAACGAATCCGCGTTCATGACACAAGCCTGATTTTCAAAGGCATTGAGGGTGATAATATTTCCCTTGATCTTTTTTTAGAAGAACTGGACGGCTCCCAGGCATATCCTCAATTTTTTCCTAAGAAAATCGCCAGTGATAAAGTTATTCGCCTGGGGGATGTTGCATATACGGTAAAAACTGTAAACCCGAATACTTTAGTCTTGGAGATATATGGAGATATGGGAGCAAGGTAACTACCTTTGCTTTTAAAACTTGCGATCCTGGAGTATCGGTTAAATTAGGCAGAATGGGATTCTTCGGTGGTTTGGCCAAACCCGGGGGGACTAACCAGAGCGGAAATTTCAGGATGACGGGTTTGGAAAGTTTTATATTCGTAAAGGGTGCGGGTGTCAGAGGCATTTAAGGCGAAAAGACGATGGAACACCTTGGCGGCACTCTTGATCTTTTTTTCTTCGCTAACCGGTTCTGATTCAATGAGCCGAATCTGGCCGAAAAGTGCAAATTTATCCTCGGCTTTTGATAATACCTCTTTATAATACGTCTTTGCTGCGTTGAACCGTCCCAATTGCACATAGGCATCTGCAATCCTTGTTTTTGCGACGGCCGGGTCCATACCTGCATTCAGAGCCTTTTTCCACATGGTTTTTGCTTTTTCATACTCTTGTTTTCCCCGTGCGCAGTCAGCAAGTCCGTCCATGGCATACACATTGTGCGGGTCAAGTTCCAAAATTTTTTCAAAAAGCGATTCTGCTTTCGTAAATCTCTCCTGCTTCCGGTAAAAATTTGCAAGCGCACCCAGCGCCCTGGTGTTGGCCCCATGGTTGGACACCAGCTTTTCTAAAAGCGGGCAAGCTTGGTCGAATTTTTTCTGGCGAACATAAAGATTACCAAGGCCGGACAGTGCAAACCTGTCGTCGGGGTTTAACAGCAGGGCACGTTCATAAAGTTGGCTGGCTGTCTCTAATGCGCCTGTTTTAGCCAGGGCATCAGCAAGACGGGTCATTACCTGGAAATTATCCGGGTAGGCATCAAGGGTTTTAGACCATATCCCGATCGCCGATTCAAGGTCTTTGCGGCCCCGGTAAGCATCTCCCAATGCTGACATGGCAAAGGGGTTTAAAGGATCGCAAACCAGGCATTGTTCGTAATACTCCACAGCCTTATCGTACTTTCCCTGCATCCGTTTAACATCACCTAAGGCTACAAGAACATAAGGGTCGTTGGGGTCCATGGCCATGGCTGATAACAGCAGGGGCTCTGCCTTGTTCGGTCTGCGGCTTCGTATCAAAGACCGTGCTGTTTTGCACAATTCAGCGGTCTGGACTACGTTGCCATTCGCTTTCGTATATTTGCCTTTTTGTCGTCTACCCATAGAATATCATGTCAAGTGGATGTAATAATTGCAGAAAAGTGTAATCGTGTGCCCTGTTTGTTGTCAATGAAAATTTAATCATGATGATCTCTTTGATAATAGCAATCAAACTTTTCTTTCGTTTTCGCTACTACATTTTTACGGACAAAGCTCACTCGAAGATGAACCAAGCTGGATTTTCATTTTAGAATTGAAGACGGTGATGTAAGTTGCTTTAGCCGAAAATGGTTTGGCACCAACTTTTATATCTGCTACAACCAGCTCATGCATGACGTGATCATAATAGGGGCAGGGCCTGCCGGAACTGCTGCAGGGTATGACCTGGCATCGGCTGGGTTGTCCGTGTTAATCCTGGACCGGCGAAATTTTCCAAGAAAAAAAGCCTGTGCAGGCGGTATCACCCCAAAAGGGATGGCCCAATTTGCCTATGATATCTCTTCGTTTGTACACCGAACCTGTCGTGAAGTTAAAATCACCCGTCCTTGCGGAAACTCTTTTCTGATCAAAAATAAAGACCCCCTTTGCTATATGACACGTCGGATGGATCTGGATGCATATACATTGGAGCAGGCAGTCCATTCGGGATGCAGATTTATGCAAGTCGATAAGGTAACAGCTCTTAAGCATGACAGCGATGGTGTCCGTATCAAATTGATCAAGGATAATGAAAATACAAGTCTTCAGGCACGGTTCCTTGTCGGGTCTGACGGAGCCAACTCAAGGGTCAGGACGCTGCTTGGCCTGCCCCGGGCAAATGGATTAAAACTTCCTGCTTTAGAAGCAGACGTCCGTGTAAAACAGCCTGGTGATTACCCCATGGAGTTTGATTTTTCAAAAGGCATACCAGGCTATTATTGGATATTCCCCAAGCACGATCATGTAAACATCGGTATTTTCGGGGCTCGATCCGGTGTAAGTATGACCCGGGAACGTCTAACAGCCTATGCAAAAGAGCGTTTGGGAACAGAGCTGCTTGAAGATGTTAAAGGATACCCCATTGGTGTAAGCCGGGGCAAGCCGTGTTCGGGTAAGGGCAGGGTGCTTTTGGCTGGAGATGCTGCAGGTATGGCTGAACCTTTGTTTGGTGAAGGGATTTATTTTGCCCTGAAATCAGGCCGGACAGCAGCCCGAACAATTTTGCAATCCATTGAAAGAACCATTAGCGATTCAGAGGATATTCAGAAGCATTACATCCGTTTGCTTAAGCCAATGTCTAAAGAATTGCAGCTTCATCAATTCGGTGCCTTGATTATGTACCGGTTTCCGGGAGCCTGTCTTAGCCTTGCTGCAAATAGGTTTTTCCACAATCATTTTTCCTGCGGATATGCCCAAGGGCAGACCATTTCTCAAATGTTAAGCCCATTCTAACTGTGCCTCAACTTTGCTCTTAGCTGACCAAAGTTCCATAAAACTCTGAAGAAAGTACAAAATTGTTTTAAAATTAAGGCAATAAATTTAATCTTCCTTGATAAATTACAATAATGTCAATTATTAAATTGCATTATTGTAATTTGTTTCAAATTCATAGATATTTTTCAAGGGTTGTTTTTGTTATGTATTTCAAGTGTTTACGGTGAATGCTTTCGTAGAATTTCCTTTGGCACCTCTCTTGCTCTTATAGAAAACCAAGTTGATTTTAATGCAACCTTAACCAAGGAAGATAAAATGAAAAAAATTTTGGCAGTTATCAAACCGTTCAAAGTGGATGAGGTGAAAGATGCCCTGTCCAAAATCAATGTCAACGGCATGACGATCTCAGAGGTGAAGGGGTTTGGCCGGCAAAAAGGCCATAAGGAAGTATATCGCGGGGCAGAATACCAGACAGACTTCGTTCCCAAGGTTGAATTGAAAATTTGTGTAGACGACGACCGTGCCCAGGCTGTTGTGGATACCATTGTGGATACGGCTAAAACAGGAAAGATTGGTGACGGCAAGATTTTTATTCTTCCTGTAGAAGAAGTCGTCCGTATCCGAACCAGCGAAACCGGCGAAGAAGCATTATAAAATGTTCAATATATATCCAAAGGAGACCAATAAAATGAAATATGTCCTTATGATCCTCATCTCTTTAATTTGCAGTCTGTCAACGGCCTGGGCCGGGGACGAAACTCCCACTGTACTGACCAACAAAGAGGCTATTGACTTGGTACAGTCCCATGCCGATTATGTATGGACCCTTGTTGCAGCCGTTCTTGTATTCTTTATGCAGGCAGGTTTTGCTATGGTGGAAGCAGGTTTCACACGGGCTAAAAATGCCATCAACATTATGATGAAAAACCTCATGGACTTTTCCATGGGTACTATTTCCTACTGGGCTATTGGGTTTGGTCTGATGTTCGGCGCCTCTAAAACCGGCTTTTTTGGGACAACTGGGTTCTTCTTAAGTGACTTTGAATTGGGCGGAGATCCGTGGGTACTTGCATTCTGGATGTTCCAGGTTGTTTTTGCAGCGACTGCAGCAACCATCGTCTCCGGTGCCATGGCAGAGCGGACAAAATTTACTGCATACCTGGTTTATACTGCCGGTGTAACGGCATTGATTTATCCAATTTTTGGTTCCTGGGCGTGGGGATCTCTTCTCAACGGTTCCGGATGGCTTGAAGGGTTAGGATTCATTGATTTCGCAGGTTCAACTGTTGTTCATTCCGTAGGTGGCTGGGCTGCGCTCGCAGGCGCCATGGTGCTTGGTCCCCGTCTTGGCAAATATACAAAAGACGGTAAAGTAAAACCCATCTTGGGCCACAACATTCCTTTGGCTGCCCTTGGCGTATTCATCCTTTGGGTCGGCTGGTTCGGGTTCAACCCGGGTTCCACCACTGCTGCAACTAAAGACATTGCAATGATTTTTGTAAATACCAATTTGGCGGCTGCTGCCGGGGCTGTGCTGGCCATGATCGTCTCCTGGATGAAGTTTGGAAAGCCCGAAGTAGGCATGAGCCTGAACGGCGCGCTTGCCGGGCTCGTGGGGATTACTGCCGGATGCGCCAACGTCACCCCCGGCAGCGCTGTCATAATCGGTGCTATAGCTGGTATCCTTGTTGTTTTCTCAGTTCTTTTCTTTGACAAAATCAAAATTGACGATCCTGTAGGCGCCATTTCCGTACACGGTGTCTGCGGTGCCTGGGGTACCCTTGGTGCTGGTATCTTCAACATTGGTGGTACTTCTTTCAAGATACTATCCGTGCAGTGTATCGGTATTCTGGCTTGCTTTGTCTGGACTTTTGCTGCGGCTTACATACTGTTTAAAGTCATTGATGCCACAATGGGCCTGAGGGTTTCTCCGGAAGAAGAGCTGGAAGGTCTGGATGCCACAGAACACGGCGGAAACGCTTATCCCGATTTTTCAACTATCAACCATGCATCAGGTTATTCAGGAAGCGGTTCCGGCGGTATGAAATCAGAATCATCCACTTATGCTGGAGAGCTGGCCAGCCAGAGCTAAATTAACCTCCCATCCGCGTTTTAAGTAAACGCGATAACCCGACCCTGCCGCCTCTTGCCTCCAAGGGGCGGCAGTTTTTTATTGATTACCCAACCACAGCACATTAGAACCAATGCTTAACTGATTGTGTCATTACTTCCCAGAATTAAAAGGTTACCTTGCATAAACCGTGGTAATCAATTATATCTCCATTAAATTGATTTTTAATGTATCAGTGGTTTCTCAAAGAAAGGAAAATCAAAATGGCTATAGCAACAAAAGAAAAAACCGTTCTAGACTTCCTTAATAATACCACCCATAGCGAATATAATATTGATTTTCGGGAGAATTCAGTAACATTATCCTACGATTTCATCATTGATACAGGAACTATTAAGATACTCATAAAAATTGGGCAAAAGCTTTGGGATAGCTCCGATGCAATTTCCATTGTTGATTATTTACAAACAAAAGAGCAGAAAATTCACAAAGCTCTCTTGGCAGATGAGAGCGTAATCCTTTCAATGAAATAGCCTCATAATCTCCAATAATTTTGATTTGTCCAGAACCAACTTTTTCCAGTGTTAAATTGATTCTTAGACGGGACAGGCCCAACCCAACATATTGTGGTTGAGGATTTATTCAAGAAAGAGATCAATCATAGACATAGCCCTCATCGTAAGATTCCTAAAATTTCCATAGAAGATCATAAGCAAGTTAAATGGTTTCTTTGGTCTCTTTCGCTCCGAAGTCTCATGGATCGGATCATGTTAAGAACTTCTTCGAGATCTCATAATGTTTCCAGTACGAAGTGTTTAAAATGCTCTAAAAGAGGGCCATATTTCAAACTTAATCATCTTGTTTATACTTTGCATTATAAAAATCGTCTTCCTATCCTAAGACAGGCTGTAAATCAGCAAACCTACCATGATAACGAAAATCCCTGCTATCTGGATTAATCCCAAGGTTTCATTAAAAAGTACAATGGCAAAAATAATGGCAAAAATGGGTTCAGCCAGAACTGACAACGAAAGGGTAATCGGAGGCAGCCTCCCCAACAAAAAGTTGTATATCCCATGCCCCAATACAGAACAAACGACACCATGAGCGATCATGATCATTTTATCCTTCAGAGAGTCGTCCATAAGGGAAATGCCGGATGTTTTTATCATGATCCAAAGGAAAAATGCCGCTGACAGATAGACCAGGGTGATATAAACCCTTGTGGTCATAAACCGCCTCAGATAACCACCGCTCATATAATAGCCGGAGATAAAAAAGGCGCCGGCTACGGCAAGTAGATCTCCTTTGATACTTTCCAGGCCGAACTCCATTTTTGAGGAAACCAGCCGTCCTGACCCTGCCAAAGAAAAGGCGATCCCTGCCAGGCAATGCCGCCTGAGTTTATCCCCGAACAGCACCCATGACGTCAGGGCCACAAATACCGGACACAAAGCCCCGAGAACAGATGCGTTTGCAACGCTGGTATAAGCCAAAGAAGTAATCCAGACACTGTAATATAACGCAAGGACATGCAATCCACCTATTTTTATTCCCAATGGCTGCCATTTCCCGCCGACCCTTGGCAAGGACCAGAAGAAGCCAAAAAATCCCGGCAAAAAAAATCCGGTAAAATGAAATCGTTAATGGATGGGCATTTACAAATTTTACAAAAACAAATGAGGTTGCCGACAGGATGACACCTGCGAGAAGAAGAATATAATATTTTTTCATTCATATCTCCGGTGGCCCGCCGTTCCGACGGAAACACGGTAAAAATATTCAGGTACAGAAACGGAAGGGATGCAAAAACAATTTCAAGCAGGCCCTATAGCATATCTATTTGAATTGTTCACACTGAAAAATGGAACCAATACATTTAATTTTAATTTATTCTATGATGTCGTTTTTATACGATATTTGGTCTTTTACATTCTATTCACTTTTCAAGACATGGGGTAATATGCCTATCATTGAAGGGATCTGGGTCAAATGCCTGAACTAAAATAACACTTTTTTAGGAGGAGAAAATATGGGAATACCAACCAAAAGAAATATTGAATTCAGCATCTTGTCAAAGGACAAAATTGACCAGATCCATGAAGCCACCATCTATCTTCTGGAGAATGTCGGCATGCGGGTCGGCGGCGACAGGGGGCTTGAGCTCCTGGCACAAGCCGGATGTCCGGCAGATGAGAACCAGATGGTTAAAATTCCCAGAGCCATGGTTGAGCAGGCCTTGGAATCCGTGCCCAAAACCCTGAATCTCTACAACAGAGCCGGTGATCTGACCATGTCCATTGATCGGAGCAACCCGGTGTTTTTCGGAACCCATGCCGATCAGTTGGAGTATGTGGATCCTGATACCGGGGCGGTCAGGGATTTTTTGAAAAAAGACACAAAAACCATGTGTACCCTTGCCGATGGGCTCGACAATATCGATTTTATTTTGAGCGTTGGCATGTCCAATGACGTCAACCCAGCCATCCAAACTCAGATTTCATTCATCGAAACGGTGAAGTACTTCAGCAAAACCATAAATTTTTCCACCAATGACATTGACTCCCTACAGGAGGTGATTGATATTGCCGCTCTGGTGGCGGGCGGGCTGGAAAAGTTGCAGGAAAAGCCTTTTATTTTCAACTACTGCGAACCCATTCCCCCCATGACTCATCCTGAGGAAAGCACTGAAAAACTGATTATCAGCGCCCTGAATAAAATTCCTGTTGTTTACATGCCCTACTGCATGATGGGCGGAACCGCTCCCATGAGTTTCGGTGCGACCCTGGCCCAGTGTAATGCCGAAGCCTTGGGCGGTCTAGTGGTCCATCAGCTGGCCAACCCCGGCGCGCCCTTTATATACGGTGCCATGCCCTCCATCATGGATATGCAGTCTACCATCGGCAGCTACGGGGCTGTGGAATTTCATTTGATGATTGCTGCGGCCTCGGAACTTGTTGATTCCTATGGTCTTCCCTTTTTCGGCACCGCCGGCTGTACCGATGCCAAGTTTCTGGATGAGCAGGCCGCTTCCGAAGCCACCATGGAAATTTTTTCCACCCTGCTGTCCAAGGCCAATCTCATCCATGATGTGGGCGTATCAGACCATTGCAACTCCGTGAACCCGGCCCTGGTAGTCCTCTGCGACGAAATCATTGAAAACCTAAAGCATTACACCAGGGGCGTGGATCTGGAATCCAATGATATCATCACCGAGCTCATTGAAAGTGCAGGGCCTGGCGGGGCATACCTCACCCTTCCCCATACCATGCAGAATTTTAAATCCATATTCTATCCCGAGCTTTTCAGCAGAAAGATGAAAAACCCTGATCTGTCCGAGGTGGCAGGAAAGATAAAAGCGAAAATCGACCGTATTCTGGAGACCCACAAGGTTGCATCCTTATCCCAGGAGGTTTTGACCGAATTGGACCGGATTACCGCAGAACTGGAAGCCAGATAAGCCGTTGAATAAATCCAGGATCACATCAGGGATGTAATGAGGAGAAAAGGGTATGGAAGATACATTGGAACGGTTGCACCAAGCCTCTGTAACCATATTGGAAGAGACAGGGATCAAAATCCACCACCCCCGGGTGCTTGAAATATTAAAAACCCACGGAGTGAAGCTGGACGGTGATATCGCCTTTTTTAACGAAGGGCTGCTCATGGAATGGGTTAAAAAAGCACCGGAGCAATTTACCATTTACGCCAGAAATCCGGCCCATGACATGTCCCTGGGTTCAGGGCAGACCTGGTACGGCTCCGGATACGGATGTCCAGCCATAATTGAGGCCGACGGCACCCGGCGCAGTGCCCTGTTCGAAGACTATAAGACCTTTTTAAAACTGGTTCATCAATGTGACAGCTTCCATCTCAACGGCGGGGCGGTGGTCCAGCCTTCAGATTTGGATCCGTCCACCTGTTTTCCTCTGATGTTTGATGCGGTTATCCGCCACTCGGATAAATGCCTTATGGGCTTTCCCGGATCCGGATCCCAGGTCAAGGATATCATGGATCTTGCCTCTGCGGTTTTCGGCGGCAAAGCGGCTTTAAAGGAAAAGCCCAGGGTGATCACTCTGGTAAATACCACAAGTCCCCTGCAGCTGGACGATATTGCCCTGTCCACAATTCTCACCTGTGCTGAAAACGGGCAGCCGGTGATCATCTCTCCGGGTCCCATTGCCGGTGCCACCGGCCCCATTACCCCTGCCGGAAACATCGCCCTGGGCAATGCCGAACTTCTTGCAGGTATTGCCATCAGCCAGATGATTAAACCTGGCACGCCTGTGGTTTACGGCCTCCAGGCCACCACCGCAGATATGAAAACCGGTGGTATCTCCATCGGATCCCCCGGGTTTTCCATTGAAGCAGCATGGGGTATCCGTCTGGCCAAAATGTATAACATTCCCTGTCGTGCCGGCGGAGCAAGTTCAGATGCCAAAGGGGTGTCGGTGCAAAGTGGCTACGAAAGCATGATGGCCATGTTTGTTTCCCGCCAGGAACAGGCGGATATATCCCTGCACAGTGCGGGTATCCTGGACGCATACGGGGCCATGTCCTACGAGCAGTTCATCGTGGACACGGAAATCATCAGCATGGTGGAATATTATCTCAAGGGAATGGAGGTCAGCGACGAAACACTGGCACTGGAACATATCCACAGTGCCGGACCCGGTGGCCAGTTCCTCTCGGTGCCCCACACCTTCAAGCACTGCAGAACCGTTCCCTGGCAGCCGGAAGTTACCCATAGAGGCAACCTGACCACTGCAGATGCACAGGAAGAGATCATGGAAAATATCAAAATCAAAAAACGGGCCCTGCTTGAAGCATACCAGGCACCGGCTCTGGAAAAGGAGGTCGACACGGCTCTGAAGAACTGCCTGTCCCAAATCTTATCCCGCTGATCACAGTATCTGAGACAGGCCGCTGTTCTTTAAAACGTCCGTCGAAAAGGCAGCTCACACCGGGCTGCCCGGATATTAAAATAGACGTAGAACAACCAATTAACCCTTAAGAAAGACGAGGAAAGCAAGCATGAGAGAAGACTTTACGACCCCAATGGACAATCTTCCCTGGTACAAGCGGATTGAAACCTTTGTGGTGACCAGTACCCTGACCGTGATTTTTTTGTTCTTTACATGGGCATTTACCGACACCGACGGTATGGGCGAGACCATGAACGTAATCTTTAAATTCGTAACTGGTCAGTTCGGCTGGCTTTATCTTTTGGTTGGTTTTCTACTCGTTCTTTTTGCCCTTTGGCTTGCATTTGGGCGGTTCGGGAATGTCCGGCTGGGAAAAGATACGGACCGCCCTGAATACTCATTTTTTTCCTGGTTCGCCATGATATTTGCCTGCGGATACGGTGTGGGCCTGGTATATTGGGGGGCGGCAGAGCCCCTGTCCATCTTCAAGGCACCGCCATTCGGTGTTGAAACCGGCACTACCGAAGCGGGCGTCCTCTCCTTGGCATACGCCTTTTTCCACTGGGGATGGACCCCATGGGCCATTTATATGGCTATCGGCGCCCCCATCGGCTATTTCATGCACAGAAGGGGGATGACCCCGAGATTCTCCTCCGCCCTGCGTCCCCTGATCGGCAACTATGCCGACGGTATCTGGGCCAAGCTGCTGGATTCTTTTCTGGTTATCGGCGTCATCGGCGGGGTCACCACCGCCACAGGCCTTGGCATCATGCAATTGTCTTCAGGTTTGAACTCCCTGTTCGGCATTCCTGAAACCAAAATGGTTTACATGGTCATTGCCGTGGTCTGGGTATCCATATTTACCTTCAGTGCCGTCTCCGGCATAGACAAGGGGATTAAGGTGTTGAGCAACATTAACATTCCCCTGGCCATGGGACTGATGCTCTTTGTATTTCTGGCCGGCCCCACTGTCTTCCAGATCAATATCGGCATGGATGCCTTTGGTTCCTATGTGACAAATTTCATGAAGATGAGCTTCTGGACCGATGCCATCGACAAAGGCGGATTTCCCCAGGGATGGACCATTTTTTACTGGGCCTGGTGGATCGCCTCCGCTCCGGCAACAGGTCTTTTTGTCGCCAACATTTCCAAGGGCAGAACCATTAAAGAGGTGGTTCTGGTCCACATGGGCATCGCTCCCATTGCCACCTGGCTGTGGTTTGCCTCTTTCGGCGGTACCGCCCTTTACCAGGAACTGGTTGAAAAGACCGGGCTTGTGGCCTCCATGGCAGAAAACGGCACCGGAAGCGTGGTATTCACCATGCTGGAGAATCTGCCCATGGGCGGAGTTATGGCCGGGGCATTTCTGATTCTGGTGGTGATATTTCTTTCCACCACCGTGGATTCATTCTCCTATGTATGCGCCCAAGTCTCCACCAAAACAGACTGTAATCCGGAACTGCCCCCCAAGGGAATCCGGGCACTGTGGGCCATTACCATCGGTTCCCTGGGCATTACCCTGGTCCTGGTGGGAAAAGGAATCTCCGGCCTCCAGCTTTCTTCCATCATGGCCTCCTTGCTCATCATTTTTATCATGGTGGCCATGTGCATTGCCATGGTCAAATCCCTGTACGAGCATGAAGTAAAAGACGAAGCCGTTGAGAATCCGGCTCCCGTCCTGCAGCCGGATATTCAAAACTAAACCCAATCCCGTACCGCCCCGGGCCCTGTTCCCGGGGCGGTACCAGATAGAGGATATAAATGAACAAAGAGCCCAGCCAGATCATATTAAAAGTTCAGGAATTCACCCGGGTTTTTAAAGCTCACTTAGACGACATCCATTGGCAGGATCCGAAATACAAACGAATTCAAAATGCCTTTGATAGAATACTCGCCTTTGAGGACCCCGCTTCCGTTGTTGTGAGCCCCGGCCTGAAACCGGTCTCCCGGCACTGGGAGCAGGTGTTGTCTTCAGCCGGACAGGGCCGGCTGTCAAATATGATCAACATCCTTGAAGGCCTGACCCCCTGCTTGGAGTGGCTGGACGCTCCCCATTACCGGGGGGAGGATGTGGACAGGGAATTTCTGGAAAACTACGGATGCTTTGAACTGGTAGGAGACCACGGCCTGATCCGGGACGACCGGGTCACCTTGGGATGCATATTGCTAAGCCCTGAGATATATTTTCCCCTTCACGCCCATAAGGGAGTGGAACTCTTTTATGTCGTGTCCGGGCGGGGGACCTGGCATATGGACAAAGGCCCCATTATAAGTCTCCCCAGGGAGACCCATATCCTGATTCCCAGCAGCCGGATGCACGCATTCTGGTCTCTGGGCTCAGACCCCATGGCGGCCGTTTACATCTGCGGATAATGGAGATAACATGCGGTATAAGCATTTCTCTGTCTCTTTACTGCATGTATTTTATTAAAAAGCGGGGGCAAGATGCCGGCAAAAGAATCCACACATAAAAACAACGCCAAAGCACCCGGGAACCTGTCCATCGGATTTATTCTCGTATCCGATTTTACTCTGATTGCCTTTGCCGGGTTTGTTGCCGTACTCCGGCATGCCGCAGACGAAGGGGACCGGAGTAAACAAAAGCTGTGCAAATGGACCATTATGGGAGAAACCCTTGACCCTATCAAGTCAAGTTCCGGGGTGGAAATCATCCCCTGGGAACCATTTAAGGATCCAAAGGAATTTGATTATGTGGTGATTGTGGGCGGACTTTTACCCGAGGACAACCGATACGATATCAAGATTCTCAATTATCTGAGAAAGGCGGATCGTGCCGGGGTCCCAATTATCGGGGTCTGTACGGGGAGCTTCTATATGGCCGAAGCAGGCCTCATGGAAGGTAAAAAAACATGTGTTCACTGGTATCATTACCACGATTTCATCAATGCGTTTCCCGACCTGATTCCGGTTACCGATGAGATTTTCATAGAGGATAAGAAAATGATCACCTGTCCCGGCGGCAGTTCGGTGACGGACCTGGCTCTGTTCATCATCGAACGCGACCTGGGAAAAGAAAGGGCCATCAAATGCCTGAGACACCTGCTGCTAAACTGGGGCCGTCCCCAAAACCACCCCCAGCTTCCCTTTAACAAAGAGTTTGCCACCATTTCAGATCCCAGGGTGAGAAAAGCTGTGTTTTTAATGGAACAGAATATGTCAGAACCTTTAACCGTCAAAGACATTGCCGACCATGTTCACATCAGCCCAAGACAGGTGGAGCGATTGTTTAAATTACACATGAATGCCACCCCCTTAAGCTATTTCAGGAAAATCCGGCTCTTATACGGTAAATGGCTTATAGAAAACAGTGAGGCCTCGGTGGCTGAAATCGCCTATGAGTGCGGTTTTTCAGATGCCTCTCACTTTACCCGCTGGTTTAAAAACGAATTTTCAGTAACACCGGTATCTGTAAGAAGACAGATGGAAGAAGGGGGAACGCTGATTTTTAAACCGACACATTAGCAAAGCCCGGATCCCGATCCGATACAAATAACAAAATCAAATGAAGCAGACAGGAGAAAGAAATGAACAAAAGGATTTCTATTTTTGACCTTTATAAAATGAAAGAAAACAATGACAAAATCGCATGGCTGACCTCCTACGATTTTCCCACGGCCCAATTTGCCCAGGAAGCGGGAATGGAAATGATCCTTGTGGGAGATTCACTTGGGATGTGTGTTTATGGGTATAACGGCACCCTGCCAGTTACCATGGACCAATGTATTGCCCATTGCGATGCCGTGCGCCGTGGGGCTCCGGGCTGTTTTGTGGTGGGCGACATGCCCCTGGGATCCTATCAGGCTTCGGATGAAGATGCCGTAAACAATGCCATCCGGTTCCTGAAGGAAGCGGATGTAGACGCCATTAAACTTGAAGGCGGGGTCCGAACTACGTCTCGTATCAGGGCCATCACCGATGCCGGGGTCAATGTCATCGGGCATATCGGCCTGACCCCCCAGAGTTCGGGGCAATTGGGCGGCCACAAGGCCCAGGGCCGGACCGCAGAGACTGCCAAACTGGTTGTGGAGGACGCCCTAACCGTACAGGCCGCGGGTGCCAAGATGCTGCTGGTGGAAGCGGTCCCCCCTGAAGTCATGAAATACATATGGGAAACCCTTGACATTCCCGTCCTTTCCATTGGTGCCGGCCCCCATTGTGACGGCCAGCTTCTCATCGTTTCGGATGTCATCGGCCAATTCCAGGCCTTTACTCCCAAATTCGTTAAAAAATACTGCAATGTGGCCGAGGTCATTGTAAACGGCATGAAGGATTATGTGGCTGAAGTCAAGAACGGCACATTTCCGGATGAAGATCAATACTGCTACCACATGGTCGCCGGCGAAGAAGATAAGTTTAGAGAACTGATGAGTTAGTTTTGCTAATTCATCTTTCAGGATGACTTTATTTAAGGCACGGGCCGGAATAACAAACCTGCCCGTGCGCCAATATTCTATTTAAAATAATTAAGGAGATAAAAATGGCAGATTTTAATGCAATGACCCAAGCCCTGGTATCCTGCGATGCAGCCACACTCACCAGCCTGGTTAACGACGCACTGGCCGCAGACATCCCGGCCCAGGAAATCCTTAACAGCGGCCTTATCGCCGGCATGGATATCGTGGGAGAAAAAATGGAATCAGGTGACATGTTCATCCCCGAGGTGCTCATGGCGGCCCAGGCCATGGGCAGCTGCGTTGAAATCCTCAAGCCACTTCTGGGCGAAGACGGCGGGGCCTCCGGCGGTTCCGTGATCATCGGCACAGTCAAGGGCGATCTCCACGACATCGGCAAAAACCTGGTGGCCATGATGATGGAAAGCGCCGGGTTGGAAGTCCACAACCTGGGCGTTGACATTCCCCCGGAAGATTTTGTGGCTGAGATCCAAAAGAAAAATGCCCAGATTGTCTGCCTGTCCGCCCTGCTGACCACCACCATGCCGGCCATGAAACAGACCGTGGACGCCATTGTGGAATCCGGTCTCAGGGATAAGGTAAAAATCCTGGTTGGCGGCGCGCCAGTCACCCAGGCCTTTGCCGATGAAATAGGTGCCGACGGTTTTGCCGCGGATGCCGGATCTGCGTCCAAAATTGCAAAATCATTGATTAACTAGGAGGTCAAAATGTTCGAAGTCATCGGTGAACGAATCAACACCTCCAGAAAAATGGTCCAGGCGGCGGTGGCCGACCGGGATGCAGATTACATCATCGAAGATGTAAAAAAACAGCAGGAAGCGGGAGCAACCTATATCGATGTTAACGCCGGTGCCCGCATCGGCCATGAGGAAGAGGATATGCGCTGGCTTCTGGACACAATACAACCCGTTTGTACAATCCCATTAGCCTTGGACAGTCCGGATCCAGCCATCCTCGAAATGGCCTTTTCCATGGTCGACCAGACCCCCATGGTTAATTCCATTTCCCTGGAAAAGGAACGCTTTGATGCCATGATGCCCTTTTTGGATGGAAAAGAGTGCAAGATCATTGCCCTGTGCATGGACGACGCCGGCATGCCCGAGTCCAGTGACGATATCCTGGGCCGTGCCAAAAAACTGGTCAAGGAGCTCAACGGCGTCGGTATCGCCACTGCCAATATCTATGTGGATCCACTGGTCCAACCCATTTCCACCGATTCCAACAAGGGGATGATGGTTCTGGATGCCGTCCGGGCCATCAAAGTTGAATTCCCTGAAGTCCACATTACTGGAGGGCTCTCCAATATTTCCTACGGCCTGCCCCAGCGTCATATCATCAACCGGACCTTTGTGACGCTGATGATGGATGCTGGCATGGATTCGGCCATCATCGACCCGCTGGACAAAAAAATCATGTCCACCATTAAAACCGCAGATATGCTGCTGGGTCATGACCAGTTCTGCATGGAATACCTCAAAGGCGTTCGTTCCGGTGCCATTGAGTCATAGTAAAAAGTGTATTGGCCGGGTAAAACAGCCGTCCTCCCGGCCAGTCCTTTTACTGCATTTACGCTTGTCTCGGTGCTGCTAAAACCGGACCATAAAATAAATATTGAGTCAGTGGTAATCATAAATGAGAATTAAATATCCACAAACCTAATGTTTTACAAAGTGAGGATTGATTGATGAAAAAAACCGCTGATGTAGTAGTGATTGGTGGCGGCATAATCGGTACCGCGGTCACCTACTATTTAGCTAAAAAAGGACTTGATGTCTGTAGTATTGAACGCAGGGGCGTTGCAGACGGCACATCCGGGCGTTGTGACGGGAGGGTTATTGTATACGATCAGGTTCCGGGAGAGAGTTGTAAACTCTCAAAGATGAGCCTGGATATGTATCCAGATCTTTCAGATGAACTGGGGTTTGATATTTCCTGGACACAGGAAGGAACACTCTTGCTCATGGAAAGCGAGGAAGAGTATCAAATTGCTGAAAAGCATTGTAAAGCAATGGTGGAAGAGGCCGGATTGCCCTATGTGATGCTGGACTATAACCAAGTGCATGAACAGGAACCACATTTGTCGAAAAATGTAGTCGGGGGGCTCGATGTTACCTGTGATGGTAATGTTAACCCCATGGCAGTGGTGCAGGGTTTTAGTTATGCAGCAAAAGCGCTGGGTGCAACTGTAGCAGCATACACGAAAGTTCTTGATATCAAGCTGGATGATAAAGGGAGCGTTGCAAAAGTAATCACTGATCGTGGGACCATTGCCACTAAACGGGTTGTAAACGCGGCAGGCATATGGGCCCCTGAGTTAGGGCGAATGATTGGCCTTGATATCCCGATCAAGCCAAGGCAGGGGCAAATTCTTGTGGCAGAACGAACCTTTCCCATCGTTAAACGTCCGGTCTCGGAGTTTGGCTACATGATGACCAAACTTGAAAAGAGTGATTATAAACGCAAGCTGACACCTGAAATGGAAAAATATGGCGTCGCCTTTGCACTGGAGCCAACCGAAGCAATGACAAGTCTTATTGGAACAAGTCGAAGTTTTGTCGGTATGGACACGTCCAACAGTATTGAAGTCATGCGAGCCATTGGAGAGCGGGCCATCCAATTCTATCCTGTGTTACAGGATGTCAATATTATCAGAAGCTACGCCGGCCTCCGCCCTTATACACCTGACCACTATCCAATTATATCTGATACTCAGATTCCAGGCTTTTACATTGCAGCTGGCCATGAAGGGAATGGCATTGGGATGGCTCCGATAACCGGTGTATTAATGGCAGATATTATAACCGGGGAGCAGCCTGAGATGAGTGTCGAACCATTTGCCTGGTCCAGATTTTCTTAGGTCCTGAGAGGGCTCCCACGAGAAAGGGATCAAAAAAGGGACTGTGAATTGTGTCGGCGCGTATCGGCAAAATAAGATATCCGGCCTTATAAATATTTGTTGATGGAGCATTAAAATGTCTATGAAAAATACAATAACCTTCCAGTTAAATGGTGAAGAGGTTCAGGCGCAAGAAGGACAAACCATAGCCGAAGCAATTCTCACTCGTGG
>JAKSAU010000629.1 GCA_022361535.1 Desulfobacterales bacterium | reverse complement strand
TTTTATTCCGTCTTATAAATCTTGCAACCATGCTACTATAAGCCATCTCAACAAAGTCTTTTGGCTCAACTTCATCGTCAGAGAAAAAATTAAATCCTTGGAATATTATATACGTGCCTCCGGTTGAATTTTTTCTCTTACTTGAATTCTCATGTCACCAGTTCAATTAGATTCCATTGTTTGAACAGTTTTGACAAGCTGCGGTGAAGCAGTTAATATGCTGTCATTATTCTTTGCTCTTATACCGACTGATTTCAAAAAGATACTCTTTGAAGATGGGTTCTGGCACTTGCATTTGAAGAATAACGATATCTTGTCAATACATCGCATACATTGAATTTGTCTGGTGTCATGGGAAAAATATTGAAAAAAGATATGTGTGATAAAAACAGTATTGAGGCAATGCCTGCCTGGAGAACACTGGGCTGGATTCCTATTCTGTTTGTCTTATCATTCAATTTCCATATTACAGAAACGATTACCCTGGGCGGACCATATGCCATTATACCGATTGCAGCTTGGATTGGTTCAACATATGGGTGGAAGGGGATTTGGGCTGTTCTGATGGGCGGCTTGTTGCTGCCTTTAGGTCTTTATTTTGGTCCACAATACTCAGGATTTCACTTAGATGTTTTTCTGATCGCTCTTATAGCACATCACATAGCGGCTACAGGATCACTTTTAAAGAATTGGAAGCTTGTGGTCGGTTCAAAAACTTTACCAGTGGCAGCGTTGATCTTTTTACCCATGAAAGTGGTTTTTTATGATGGAGAATTAATTGATGACTTACCTATAAGGTTAGGGGTAGATTTTTATGGTCTTTTAATGCTTTGGCTCTTTGCTTATGGGGCGGCAGGCAGACGTGCCAAACCCATTATGATAGGCCTTACTATAGCCTCGTTGATCGGTTCTACGCTGGATATTCTTGATTGGCCTCCACGGCTTGACACGATTTTAGACGCTCATGGTGTATATCTGCCTGTTTTGGGGCTGAGCGATTTAAGACATCTGGGAGTGGAATACGGTTTAAATTCTCCGGTGGGGCTACTTACCTCTGCCGCTTATTTTTGGAGTGGGCGGTTTGTTAACTTGTTTTTGAAAACAGGGTTCCAGGCATTGCCGTCCACCTGGAAATCTTATGCTTGGCTCTGCTTTGCCAGTGTTTTCGTTTTGGGAACCTGGGATTCTGTGCTTGTAAAAGTACTCCATTGGCCGCGATACGAAGTGTTTAACATAATGGGATCAACATTGGGTTTGTTCCCTGTTGCAGGGATGGCCGGTATGCTCCTCGGGCGGAGAGGAATTGGTCTCATTGTTGCGCTTGTAGGTATCTTTTGGTGGCTGAATGGATTGGTATCAAGCGGGTTTGATTTTGCAGAACCCCATATTATGTTCAGGGTCGAGCAAATCGTATATGTATTAGGATTCGGGGGTATTGGGATTTGGATGCGCGATAAGGCTCTAAACAAAAAAACATTTCTGCTACCACGATACTGGGTGTGGTATGTTCTTTTGATAAGCGCAATATTGTTTTCGGTTCTCGTGGATAGAGCGGGGCATACTGACAAGTTCGTTTTGCTGGCCGTCTGCATGGTTGTT
Source organism: Desulfobacterales bacterium (assembly GCA_022361535.1). Next base: position 285 of record JAKSAU010000629.1, on the reverse strand, counting down.
TTTTGTCTGGATGCTGTGTCAGGCCACCTGCGCCACCATTTTGCCAAATGGGTAAAACAGGATGAGCACAGTGGCTGGATATCCTTTTTGGGTATCGTTGCTATGGCATCAGTGATTTGGCAGAGCGCAGGAGTGATTGTGCAAAATGTTAAAGATTTGTTTAAAGCCTTTAGGCTCATCTATGCGGCTCCTGCTAATTATTTCAAATTGTCAGGTGACTATAATCTAATTATTTTTGCTTTCATTTTTCTGGGAAGCATCTGGCTTTTTTTAACCGCAATACAT
>JAKSAU010001287.1 GCA_022361535.1 Desulfobacterales bacterium | reverse complement strand
GAGGCGTGCCTCCTTTATGCTATTGGGATTAAGAAAAAATCAGCAACTGGAAACTCAACATTAATGGTATTATCTGTCGCTTTTACTCCAAATGACCTGCCACTAGATATGGTTTGTATGGTACTTCGATTATATAGGCTAAAAACCAAGATTATTGGAGGTAAAATATCTTCCAATTATAAATTTTGCAATATTGAATTCTGATAAATGTGTTAACACTCGAATTGTTGTATTCAGACGGTTGAAATAGAGCAAAAGTCCCTGATATTGCCAGGCTCTTTTTGTAAAAAACGCCCGGTGGTCATTTTGAATAGCCACCGGGCGTTTGGTTAATTTGTTTTTTTGTTTTACAGTTTTTCAGTCAGTGCCGGGACCACATCAAAGATATCCCCAACAATGCCGTAATCGCATTTACTGAAGATAGGAGCATCTTTATCTTCGTTGATAGCAACGATAACCTTAGAGGTTTTCATTCCGGCAAAGTGCTGTACAGCGCCTGATACGCCGCAGGCAATGTAAAGTTTGGGCGAAACAGTTTTACCAGTCTGGCCAACCTGCATGGAGTGCGGCGCATATCCAGCATCTACAGCCGCTCTTGAAGCCCCCACAGCGCCGCCCATTTTTTGGGCGCAGTCTTCGAGCATTTTATAGTTCTCTGAGCCATTAATTGCTCTGCCGCCGGTCACGATAACCGGTGCTTCGGTAAGATCCAGTTTGCCATCGCCATCTACTATGGTCTCAACTACTTTGGCAAGGCCGGGATCCTGTGTGTCGGATGAAAATTCAACTATTTCTCCTGCACCTTCGGCCTGAACCGGTTCAATGGCATTGGGCCGTATGGTGCAAAGAAAAATATCTGCATCCACTTTTAACGTGGCAATAGTTTTACCGGAAAAGTGGGATTTTTGTGCTTCTTTTTTATCCAGATCAACCGCTACGCAGTCAGATACCAGGGGCATATCCAAAAAGGCTGCTGTACGGGCAAAGATGTCTTTGCCTTCTGCACTGGCTGTTCCAAGAACAGCTTCAAGGCCTTGCGCTTTGGCTGCATCAGCCAGGGCACGAGCAGCAAGATCCGGGCTTTCAGAAAGACTGCTGCCAGCCGTGATGCTAACGATTGCTGCAGCCCCATGGGCTGCCAGGGTATCTTTAACTGCAGAAGGATCGTCATCCAAAAGAAGGGCAACAATCTCTTTGCCCTGTGCGGCTGCCATGACGCCCAGACTGGTTTCTTTTACCTCGTTGTTTTCTACTTCAATTAAAATTCCTGTTTTCATGGCCTCTCCTTATGCAATGACCTTTTCATCTTCTTTGAGGATTTTGACAAGTTCAGTGACCTGTGCATCCAGGCTGCCTTCAAGCATTTTTGCACCGGACCGCTCAGGTACCGGTTCCATTTTGACCATGGTTACCTTGGCGGCGCCTGTATCCACTCCAAGTTCGTCAAGGAAAACATCCTTAATCTCTTTTTTCTTGGCTTTCATGATGTCAGGAAATTTGGGGTATCTGGGCTCGTTCACGCCTTTGGTCATACCGACAACACAAGGCAGGGCCATTTCAAGGACCTGTTTTTTACCGCCGCCGGTTTCCCGGGTGGCTAAAGCTTTTCCGCCGTCTACAGAAAAGGTGGAAACTTCATTGGCAATCGGCATGTTAAACTCGGCTGCCAGGCGGTACAGAGTCTGGAAGGTTTCCGTATCCACTGCACCTTTTCCGGCCAGGATCATGTCTGCATCGCCGTCTGCTTCAATGGCCGCTTTAAGGGCTTTGGCAG
>JAKSAU010000385.1 GCA_022361535.1 Desulfobacterales bacterium | reverse complement strand
TGTTACAAAGAAGAGTTTTTTGGTATTATCAGGCACGTTTAAGATGGACGGGAAATACTAGCCACACCAATACAGAAAACCTGTTAACCTCAATAGAGGCAAACATTGCAGATGAACAACCTGAAGTTCAATGGGCAATGAATTTTACTGCTGGTCAAATAGGGAAATGGCAAGAAGAGTATCGTGACAGATGCATTTCCATTGGAGAAAAAATTGGACTTTACAAGGATGAAGTCGTTCCAAAAGGGTGTACACCCAATTATTTACCTAAATTCATTCCAATTGAAGTTGCCAAATTGAAGAAGTCGTGATCTTGAAAGGGATTTCAAAAGCACACCAGAGTTCATGACCTATCGTATCCCTGTTTATTTTTAGGCCCTTTGTATAAAAAGGAAGTAATGAAAAAAGTACATTTATCTTAATAACCATCATCTCAAATATATATTTATAATGAATGCTATTTAATGATGCCTTTCAAAACTCCAACAATTAAAAAACCCAATAAAAGTGTTCTATTTAAGAAGTTTTGTCTAATGACGGAATATAAAAAAGGATTTATATTAAAAGGGGATGTTAATTCCATGACTAAAATCATTCAAGGAGATTTGAAATGAAAAAAAGAAATATTGTTTTTATCAGCCTGGCTGTTATTTTTTTAGTATTAATTATCGGAGCAGTTGCAATTTATAATGCTCTTCCCGGTTTTCTGGCAAATACTTTTTTGTATCCGCCGGACCAACCATTTCCCAAAAACCCCTCTGATTATGGATATGATTATAGGGATGTCAATTTCCCAGCATCTGATGGCTTAACTTTATCCGGATGGGTATTAAATGAGAAAGCAGATAAAGTGATCATCATGACCCATTTTGGTTATCTTGCCAATCGTTACGGTTATCAGACAAAACATGCAGGATTGATCAAACCCTATGACAAAGAGATAGAATTTATCAAGGTAGCAGGAAAACTGGTTGAGGCCGGGTATGCCGTACTGATGTATGATCTTCGAAATCACGGAGTGAGTGGAAAAACAGAAAAAGCTGTTGGTACCGGTGGAATTGAAGAAGCAAGAGATATCCTGGGAGCAGTGGAATTTATTACCGAACACGAAACAACCAAAGGAAAACCAGTTGGACTTTTAAGCTACTGTATGGGAGCAAATGCCACATCGATTGCCTTTGGCAAAAATCCGGATCTGTTCAACAGTTCAAATGTAAGGGCGCTGGTTGCCATGCAGCCATTGACTAATGCACTTTTTTTGGAGACCATGAAGTTTCCTAAAAAAATATTTGATGCCGTTGCCAGCCGATTTAAGTCCGTCTCAGGATATGATTTTCATGCCCCTGTTGTAGAAAATGTGCCCAGCATAACCGTTCCGACTTTATTATGTCAGCTAAAAAAAGACCCCAATATCAATATGGATTTTATAAACAATATATATA
>JAKSAU010001201.1 GCA_022361535.1 Desulfobacterales bacterium | reverse complement strand
ATAGTTCCGTCCACTATAGTCATATAAGTTGCCCCTTTAACCTGCCTTCCCGAAAAAGGTGTATTGCGTCCTTTTGTAATAAAGGTGCTTGGATCTACAGTCCATTGAGTCTCTGTATTGATGAGAGTCAGGTCGGCAGGATTTCCTGCAACAATATCGTTGTTTATGTCCATGAGTTCTGCAGGAGACTTAGACATTTTTCGTACTAACACTTCAAAGCTTAAGTGGCCTTGTTCAACCAGGTCAAGACAAAGAGGTAAAGCAGTTTCAAGTCCGACAATACCAAAAGCTGCTCGATCAAACTCCACATGTTTTTCATCAATATGGTGCGGTGCATGGTCGGTGGCAATCATATCAATGGTGCCGTCTTTTAATCCTTCTATGATAGCAAGTCTGTCTTTTTCAGATCGCAATGGCGGGTTCATTTTGAAGTTGGTATCATATGGCGGAATATCAGCATCAGTTAACGTAAAGTAGTGAGGCGCAGTTTCACAGGTAACAAGCACACCGCGTTTTTTAGCCTGACGAATGGCTTCTATCGATTCTGCTGTACTCATGTGGCAAAAATGAAGTCTTGCACCTGTAAGTTCTGCAAGGGCAAGATCACGCATAACCATTACAGACTCTGCAGCATTTGGAATGCCTTTGATGCCAAATTTTGTCGCAGGAAGGCCTTCATTCATAGAGCCGCCGTTAACAAGGCTTTTGTCCTCTGCATGAACGAGAACTGGAATGTCTCTGCTTTTGCAGTACTCAAGTGCCCTTCGCATCAACTGAGAATCACTTACCGGCAGACCGTCATCAGTCACAGCACGTATACCCGATTGTTTCATATCGTGAATCTCAGCTAAATTGGTGCCGCCAGAACCTTGGGAAATCGCTCCGGCAGGATAGACTTTTGCACCATCAGCCTTTTTACCTTGACTGATAATAAACTTAGTTACCTGACCATTGTCATTGACCGGGTTGGTATTAGGCATGGAGCAAACTGCTGTAAAACCGCCTGCAGCTGCAGCTTTGAGGCCTGATTCAATTGTTTCTTTATATTCTTGGCCGGGTTCTCTAAGGTGCACATGGACATCAATAAGACCTGGTACGGCTAAAAGGCCATTGCCATCAACTATTTTTGTATCCTGGCCAGGTTCGTCAATTTGCCCAGGATCTGAAATTGCTTCAAACTTGCCATCTTTGATGAAAATATCCTTGATTCCATCTATGTTACCTGGATCAACGACTCTTATGTTTTTAATTAGAATCTGCATGTCTGCTGCCTCCTACCAGATAAAATAGAGCCATGCGAAGGGCAACCCCGTTTGTGACTTGGTCAAGAATCATAGAGCAGTCGGAATCTGCAATTTCACTTGATATTTCAACCCCTCTGTTCATTGGGCCCGGATGCATAACCAGAACATCATTTTTGGCTAACTTAAGCCTGGCTTTGTTCAAGCCATAAAGTGTGGCGTATTCGCGTTCACTTGGGAATAGCAAGTTACCCTGACGCTCTTTTTGAATTCTTAGCATCATAATTACATCAGCATTCTCAACACAAGCTTCCATATTGGGAGCGACTGTGCATCCCATTTGCTCGATGCCCATGGGTATCATGGTTTCTGGTGCACAAATTTTGACATGAGCCCCCATCCTTGACAGCCCGGTAATATCGGACCTTGCTACTCTTGAATGAGAGATATCCCCAATGATAGACACATTTAATCCTTCAAGCGTTCCTTTTCTTTCCCTTATGCTCATCATATCCAAAAGAGCTTGGGATGGATGGGCGTGAGTGCCGTCTCCACCATTTATAACGGAACAATTTACTTGTTTTGATACCTGAAAGGCTGCTCCTGAAGAAGAGTGACGCATAACAATGATATCAGGCTTCATTGCTTCAAGATTTTTAGCGGTATCAATAAGGGTTTCGCCTTTTACAATACTGGACGAACTTTTCGAAATGGATACCGTGTCAGCGGATAAGCGTTTTGCAGCAAGCTCAAAAGATAGTTTGGTACGCGTGGAAGGCTCTTGGAAAAATAAAATAATTGTTTTGCCCCGTAATGTAGGCACTTTTTTTACCGGACGCTGGGATATTTCTTTCATGCCCTGGGCCGTGTCCAATATATAAGCGATTTCTTCTCGGCTCAGGGATTGAATGTCTAATATATCTTTTTTTTCAAACCGCATATTACTTTCCTTAAAATAAAAGGTTGCCTATCCGATTCCAGCGGACTCCGAAGTGCTGCTTGTTCCAGGACCAATAAATCATGAATGCTTCACCCTTGACCTCGGACAGATCAACAAATCCCCAAAATCTTGAATCATGGCTATTGTCTCGATTATCGCCCATAACAAAGAGTTTATTTTCCGGAACTGTAATTTTTTTCATGTTGTCCCGGGTTGTAAATTTGCCGGGAATAATCCTTTCATCCTTGTATACAGCCCAAGGCTGGTTTCCTGCTGGTTTGTCATTTACATAAAGTTGTTTGTCAATCAACTCAATTGTATCTCCGGCAACTGCAACAACCCGCTTTATGTAGTCTTTGGAAGGATCTTCAGGATATTTAAAAACGACAATATCATCACGTTCAGGATCTTTTCCCGGAATCAAGGTTTTTCCACCTGTAAACGGAATCTTAACGCCATATATAAATTTGTTAACTAAAATCTGATCACCGATTTGCAGGGTTTCCAACATGGATCCGGAAGGTATTTTAAAGGCCTGGACAATAAAGGTCCGGATAAACAAGGCAATAACGACAGCAATGAGAATCGCCTCAATATTCTCACGCCAGGCGCTTTTCTTTTTTGGGCTCATTTTCTTTTTCAATTCTTTGTCAATATTAACAGAACAGTTGCTGGGGCTGCCCGATAAAAAATCTGGCACGCTGAATTTCACTTTTCAATATATCTGCTATCTTCCTGGCTTTAACCATGCTGGACAGAGGAACAGTTGGCACGTTCTCGCCTTTTATCATAATGGTTCCACTTTTTAGCTCAGCATAGCTGACTTGACCGTATGACTTTGAAATTGCTTGCGGATAGTCGTGGCCATAATCTACGATCTGGGTAAAGATGTCTTTATCTGATACGGCAGTGTATTTTAAGATTTCCTCGTTTAATATAGGGATAGGAATACCTAATCCTACAGATAATGATATTCCATAACCTCTAATACTCTGTCCGACCAACCATTCCGCAGACATTTGCTTAAGATCTCCGGTCACAGCTAGCGTGCCTGAAGGGGTCAGTGGGACGCCGTTCAGTCCTCGTTCTACATCTTTTTTATGTTGTGTTCCGGTCCAGGTTACATACCCTTGAGCACCGCCAAGAAATATTCGTGTACCCACACCAATGGTTTTGAGATACGGGTCATTGAAAAGTGGGCTCAGCTCACCTGAAGTGGAATAATTGGCATTAGCAGTATTAGCTTTCAGCGTGCCCATATAGGTGTACTTAACCTTATCTGACCGGTTAATT
>JAKSAU010000611.1 GCA_022361535.1 Desulfobacterales bacterium | reverse complement strand
GCTGGTCACCTTTTGCATCGGTTCTTCTCGGCCGGGTCAAGCCCATCGACCCCGAACTTTCCCAAACCCTGGCGGATGTAATTCTTTTGCGGGCCGAAACCAAAGGTATTGTCAGGCAGAACCGCGCCGAATCCATGCGCGACGAATACCTGCTGCTCAAGATACCCCAGGATGTGTAACGAGCGCAAATAGACAGTACCCCTCGCCCATAGGGCGTGGTTTTAGAAAGACACCCTAAAGGAGTGCTTTAAATCTCTACCACAGCACATGCAGCATTACTTACTTAAAGTATTTACCGTTGCTAGTTACGGGCTTCCTTAATCCCATTGCAGCGCAGCCGAGTGCAGCGCTTTCAGGAGGAAAAAAGGGTCGACATGTTTGAGCCCCGCTCTTCAGGGGCGAGTTTGTTGACCCGCCGACTGAAAGCGTACCCGCATTTCGAGAAACCAGGAAATATTACTGCGATAAACGGCGAAGCAAAAAGCTTCAGATGCAAGGCGCGCAAATCAGCCGGAATGAGGCGTACTGTTTCGTACGCCGCAGTGACTGATGATGCAGCGCAACGCCGCAGATGGACTTTTTTCAAAGCCGTTTACTCGTCTTCAACGATTCCCCAATATACATACCAGTTATGGCGCACGGTCTCGATTTTGACCGGGGGCTGCATGCCGGCCTTACTGCATGCGGAATAAAACAGGTTGAATGCACGATACGTCTCAACAGCACCGGTATCACACCGGAAAACAAACCAGACATCCCGGCCCTCTTCATCTTTTTCCAGTTGCCCGGCAACCACGGTACCCCGCTTTTCAAAGCCGACAATATTGTCGACGATGCGGCCGTCCTGTTTCCAGGCACCGATATACCCCACGTCCATACTGCCCCGCATGCACAACTCGTAAGGGTGTTCAAGGGGCATACGCCAGTAAAGCTTTTCCCCCTGGAACTTCATATAATCGTCGCGCACCCCCATTTTATTAAGGTACTCCAGCCCGCACACCCCGCCTGCAAAAACAGCGGTTACGATAAGGGTTACCAGAATTTTGTCCACAAAGCCTATTGTGCGGTTGACCGGCGCCGTGCCCGTCAGC
>JAKSAU010001244.1 GCA_022361535.1 Desulfobacterales bacterium | reverse complement strand
GATGATCAGGGACTGGTGCCTGAATCCTTGGAAGAGACACTTAAAACCCACAAAGTAAAATTCATTTACCTGGTTCCCACTTTCCAAAACCCCACAGGCCGAACCCTGACCATGGAAAGACGAGAAAAAATCGCTCAGATCATACAAAAATATAATGCACTGCTCATTGAAGATGATCCATACTCGGCTTTGAGATACAGGGGCGATACACTGCCCCCAATCAAAACCCTGGCACCGGATCATGTTATCTATATTTCCACCCTGTCCAAGGTGTTTGCGCCGGGACTTCGTATCGGATTTTATGCTGCCCCGAAATTCTTGCGCCAATGGCTGGTCCTGGTCAAACAAGGGATAGATCTTCATACATCAACCTTTAACCAGGCCCTGGCTGCCGAATACCTGGCAGGCAACTACCTGGATGCACAACTGCCAAAGATAAAGGAATTGTATAAACCCAGGCAGCAAGCCATGATGGATGCCTTAACCCGAATTCTTCCCGATGACTTCAAAGTATCTCCTTCAGACGGTGGCATGTTTCTCTGGGTTACAGGACCTGAAAAAATGAAAGGCCTTGACCTATACAACAAAGCCATTGAAAAAGGCGTGGCGTTTGTTCCGGGCCAGTTTTTCTATACCAACCCTGCCCAGGGGCACAACACCATGCGCTTAAACTACACCATGGCTGACGAAGCCACCCTTGAAACTGCTGTTGAGAAACTTGGAGAAGCAATTAGGGAATTATAAAGATTTCGATACTGCTTGTTCCATGTAAAATAAAAACCGGGCTGCCCTTACGGACAGCCCGGTCAAAAAAAGGAAGGAGGGGTTATAGCAATTGGGATGTATCGCTCCTGGCAAATTGAGCAACCCAATGAAACCCTTTTTACCAGATAAGTCTAACCGGTATATGACCTAAAGATTACCAATAAGTTAAAATCATAAGAAGTGGCTCTGGGTTGGTTACCAGATCATAAACAATAGTGGTCGATACTCAACGGCAGCCTTTACAATGACAACAGTTTGCCTTTGCCTATGATAAGAAACTTTTAAAATATTTTGTCCCTATGACATACCGGGTACCTTTACCCTGCCCTTGGACGACCAGGTACCTATCTTTAACCAGCTCTGCAAGTTTTTTCTTTACGGTATTCCGGTTGGCTTTTGTAATGGATACAATTTCTGATATGGACAATTCCCCATGATCTTTTACAAGGTCAATGATTTGGCTCGTAACAACTTCGCCCCCTTTTGTTTTCAAATCATAAAAAAGGTTTTACGAATGTATATAAAAACAAGCAAGAAAATAAGAATAGGAATATACTTCCTAATTTTAAAACCCACGGTTTAAGGAAAAAAGCTCTTTTGGAGGTATTTATACCTAAAAATCTATCCCATTTTATTATACTGTTTTGCCAGACTGTTCCCCCTTCTTTAAAAATCACCCAAAAGCAAAAAGTCATGGATAATAAGAAAAAGAAAAATGCCAACACTAATCCCAAGATGTCTTCCATTATAAATCACCAGTCAAGTTCATTATGAAATTGGCTCCTTTGCTTTCCCCTGCCCGTGGGCCATGCTTCAAAATAACAGATTTACTTTTTGGATTGCTTGAGGGAACAAAACAAACTTCCCCGCCATAGCCAATTCCCTTAACTGCTTCAATGGAGTATTGGGGTCAGAGTGGAGTATTGGGGTCAGAGTAAAATTAAACCTCAGGTTTTCTCCATCCAACTGGCCGTCCCCTCTTTTTCTCTTTAACCCGCCTACCTGTTAATACCTTGATCTCTTCACGGAATCGATCATTGCCCACAACCATGCCTTTATTAGTAGCACTTCTGATCAACTTTATATCCTGGTCATAGATATCATGCTCAAACAAAGCGCGATACTTATTACACCGCTCTTTGGTGTTTGTTCCCAGCATCTTAT
>JAKSAU010000598.1 GCA_022361535.1 Desulfobacterales bacterium | reverse complement strand
TTTGGCTTTCGGTGATCGTAATCGTATATCCCTTAACTTCGATTAACGCTTGGACTTCCCCGGGGCAACAATTAAACATCGCATTGTAATGCCCCAAAGTCAATACCCCTTGCCCATCATACGAATACCCGATACATTCCTTTACCGGGCGATCGTCGAAAGTGGCATCCAGAAGCGAATTACAACCGCTATACCCGGTATAAATTCCAATCGGATCCGGTGTTGTCGATTCACTTTTTTTACAACCTGTGGAATAAAATATTCCCCCGCAAACTAGTGCAATAATTAATGACGTAATTAACGTACTTTTTACCCTCATGCTGTCCTCCAAGTCCGTTTAGGACCAACGCATTTTCCTGATTAGTATAATACTAAAGTGGCTTTCGCCGTTTTTCCAGTTGCGGGTAATCAAACATATAGTCATTGCAATTTTAATCCAACTTTCGTTTTCCGTCAAGTACTTTTCAACTTATTTTTTTACTTTTTTTGGGGAGGGTAAATCAAGAGATCGTGAGTCTATTTTAATGGGAAGGCCAGGTTTAGAATCTCCCCCAACGCAGTTTTTTATTGTTGTTTGCTTAGACATTTCATTTAAAAACAGAGTGGCCCGGTTCTTGTAGGAACTGGTTTTCAACCTGTCCTGCCAAATTTGCAGGGGCGCTATTGATTTATTTCCTCATATCTGGTATGGTTAGAAAGGTAGCGCAATTCGAGTATATTAATTAAAACATAATCAACCCTTCATCGCGGTTTGATAAGCTAGTGGGTAATTTAATGACCAAATGGAGGTATTTGGATGGGTATTAAAGAAATATTTAAGCAGGGCATGCAGGAATTCAAACGACGGTCTGCTTTAGGCAAAGAAAAAAGAGAGTATAAGAACCATGAAAAAGCCTATGCGGAACGCCTCACCGCTTTAGGAAAAAAAGCCTGGGACGCTCAACTGGACCTGGAGCGATACGGTGAACTGAAAAACTCGATTACGGAATCTCAAACACAAATCGACGAACTAAAAACAAGACAAGCTGACCTGGAAAACCAGCAGTCTACTTTGGATAAAAAGAAACAGTCGGAAAACGCGGGGTTCGAGTCCCGCCGCAAAGAAGTAGAAGACAAGAAAAAACACGTGGATTCACGATTAAACGATGAACGCAAAGCGTTGAAAACGGCGCAAAAAGATCAAGACACCGCAAAAAGCCGCTTGAAACAAATCGATAAAGAGACCGTCGGCGAGGATGTGCTCGATTATATTCTAGAATCGCGTGCCGGTGCTGTTCGCATGGCGCGCATTATCAGTTCATTGCTCGAATTCTCGCGTGGCATACAGCCCTCAAGCGAAGAAAAACACATCAATGACACCATTCGCGACGCGGTCAAAGCCATGAGTCCGA
>JAKSAU010000166.1 GCA_022361535.1 Desulfobacterales bacterium | reverse complement strand
TGGGGCAATCTTCACCTTTTGTGCATATGACTTATCCCCAAGCTATTGCTCTGACATCTGGAAGTGATTATGGCGAAAACCTCTATGTGGCAACGCGGGTACGAGATTCGATTTACCGTATCGATGCCAATGGTTCCATAAAACGATTCGGTAATTTCCCTGGAGAGCATCCGGGTGGCCCGGTTGATTTGTGCTTCGATACTGATGGGGCATGTCAGGGACTTTTATATATTGCCAATGATTCGCGTCAAAGACCCGATCTTAGTGGTGTGTTCTCCATCGATCCGGAGGGCAATGCGACTCGTTTTGCGGAAGCAATTGTGGCGGCGTACAGTATCGAGATGGCTCCCATGGGGGATTTTGACAAGGGTATGTATGTGGCGGGCAAGGTTGGTTCGTTTGATGATCCTCATAGTCTCTGGTACGTCAACCCAGACGGTCGGGTGAGTGAGTTTGCTCGGGTGCGATTGGATGCTACTGGACTGCTCACTTTTACGTTTGGTCCGGATGGATCTATGTACATTCCAGAGTATCTTGTCGATTACAAGGTTGTGATTGTTTCGAGAGTGGTTCCGCGTTTCAAGTAACGACTGGTTCTGTGCCAAGAAATTGGTAAAACTGAGCAATGGTTCGTTGCTTTGTGTGGTCTAGGGAGGTATGACTAAGCCCTTTATATCGATCTGTGTTGATGAAGGGGCTGTTATGAAACATCCGGAGGATGAACAACCGGTTTCGAAATGGGTAAATGTACCGTTTGCACCGCGGCGTTGGCCGTTTTTTTATGGCTGGGTGATTGTGGTGGCGGCGACGATCGGTACGATTGCGAGTGTGCCGGGGCAGACGATTGGGGTGGGGGTGTTTACCGATGATTTGGTGCTGGCGCTGACGCTATCGCGTACGGAGTTGACGCTGGCTTATATGTTGGGCACGATTGCGAGTAGTTTTCTCTTACCGTTTGCTGGGGCTTTGACGGATCGGTGGGGGACGCGGGTGATGATTACGGCGAGTTCCTTGGGGTTAGGGGGGAGTTTGCTGTTGATGATGCAGTTGGATAAGCTGCCCCGTTTCTTCTCGTCTTCCATTCTGTTGATTGCTTTTACAGCGTGTGCTTTTCTGTTGATTCGCTTTTTTGGGCAGGGCTGCTTGACGATGGTATCGCGGGTGTCGATTGGTAAGTGGTTCGATCGTCGACGGGGTTTGGCGACGGGTATTTCGAATATTTTGGTCTCCTATTGCTTTAATGCCTCACCCTTTTTATTGAATCTCTGGTTGGAGTCCGTGGGCTGGCGTTTTACCTATTTGCGCTTAGCAGGCGTGATTGGTATTGGCATGGCGTTGGTGGGGTGGTTGTTTTATCGCGATACACCGGAGGCTTGTGGCTTGGATAT
>JAKSAU010000245.1 GCA_022361535.1 Desulfobacterales bacterium | reverse complement strand
TTTAAATGACGATGAGATTTTTGGCGTTGATAAATACGATGTGGGGCATGTGATAGGAGCTGGTCAGGAGGGAGGTAAAGCAGCTCTTGGACGTGTATGCATTGAGAATCTAAAGGCAGCAGGAATGTCTTGTATACCCTGGGGGCGTTCTTATGATTACTTTGCTGTTGGCACCTTTGCGCATGAACTCGGGCATCAGTTTGGAGCTTACCATACATTTGCCAGCGAAGAAGGCAGTTGCAACGGTAATTTTAATCTACACGGTGCGTATGAAATTGGTAGTGGAACCACCATCATGTCTTACGCCGGTGTTTGCGGAGCGAATAACATAACAGGCAGCAGGGCGGCCTATTTCCACGCCAGATCGGTTGAAAATATATTATCTTTTATTACCGAAGATTTTGGAAGCCGTTGTGGTACTTACGTAAATACAGATAATACCCCACCCAGCGTAACCGTTCGGGAAGGAGGTTTTACCATTCCAATCAACACACCATTTGTATTGGAGGCTGAAGCCAACGATGATGATAACGATGAACTCATGTATAACTGGCAACAGTACGATGGGGCTGCAACTCCTGAAAATATGAAAGGTACTATAGATGAAGGCGATCCTGTTACCAGAGAAGAATATGCAGGATGGTTTCCTCCCGGCACTTCTGACCTAATAATTGACGGTATGTATGAGTTATACTTAGGTCAGTTTGAGGCTAAATTCAGGGGGGATGGTCCGTTATTCCGAAATTTTCTTCCTACTACAAACAATCAAAGATACTTCCCACGGCTCTCGTTGTTGGCAGCTGGTGATTCATCTATTAAAGAGGTAATGCCGTTTACAACAAGAGAATTGAATTTTGTGGTAAGTGTAAGCGATGAAAAAGGTGGAATATCCAACGATATTGTTACTTTTTCGTCAACCGATCAAGCAGGGCCATTTGTGGTAACGTCGTCTTTCTCAGATTCACCTTACGAAGGTTTTTCAACCTACATGGTTGAGTGGGATATAGCAAATACAAACAGTTCTCCTATTAATTGTAATAAAGTAAACA
>JAKSAU010001182.1 GCA_022361535.1 Desulfobacterales bacterium | reverse complement strand
GCAAATCTTCTCAATGCAGATGATCAGGCCTGCGGAATAATGACCTCCGGCGGCACGGAAAGCTGCCTTTTAGCTGTTAAAACCTACAGGGATATGGCCAAGAAATTAAGAAAAGTCAAATACCCTGAAATGATCATTCCTGCTTCAGCCCATGTGGCTTGGGAAAAGGGAGCGGAATATTTCGGGGTAAAACCGGGTCGTATCCCGTTGAAAGATGACTTTAAGGTTGATACACAAAAGGTAGAAAAAGCCATAAACAAACGCACCGTTATGATCCTGGGGTCTGCTCCGGGCTATCCCCACGGGGTGATCGACGACATAGAAGCGTTAGGAAACATAGCCGCAGACAAAAATATTCCTCTTCATATTGATGCCTGTGTTGGCGGCTATCTTCTTCCCTTTGTGGAGAAATTGGGTTATCCGGTATCTCCATTTGATTTCAGGGTGCAAGGGGTGACATCTATATCCGCAGACACGCATAAATACGGTTTTGCCGCGAAAGGGGCATCTACCATCATCTATCGGAACATGGATTATATGGAACACCAGCTGTTTGTGTTCACCGAATGGCCGGGCGGAGTATTTGCATCCCCGGGCCTGCTGGGGACCCGGCCGGGAAGTTCTATTGCTGCAGCCTGGGCTGCCATGCAGGCAATAGGATATGACGGGTATCTTGAAAATGCAAAAAAAATCATGGAAACTGTCCAGGATCTGATCCGTGGAATCAATTCCATTGAAGGACTAGAAGTCATTGGAACTCCTGAGGCAAGCCTTTTTGCATACCAGTCAACCCAGAAAAAGCTGAATATCTATGCTGTCGGTGACCAGATGGAAAAAAAAGGGTGGCACATTGACCGACAGCAAAAACCTGAATGCCTTCATGCTATGGTCACCCCAAGGCACCGAGAAATTACGGACCAGTACCTTGAGGATTTGTCAGACAGTGTGGCCTATGTAAAACAAAATCCTAAACTCGCTGTCACCGGCGGGGCAGCCACATATGGCATGGTGTCCAAAATTCCCATGCGGAAAATGGTAAAAAAGAACGTACTAAAGATCATGAAAGAGGCATATGGCCCCAACGGGATGTCACTTGATATCCAAAATCAGGAACAAGCAGCTGTGGGATGGACGGAAAAGCTGGCAAGGCAGTTTTTAAGATTTAGATCCTAATGCGGTCATGGTCATGTCCATAAAGGAATCAAACAGGACCTGATATGTTACGCCATAGGTTTCTTCAAAAGCGTCCATACGCATTAAGATAATCTGGACGATACCAAAGACCTGGCCCCAGAGGATAAGCATAAGCTGCTCTGGGGTTAAGTTGGTATTGATCCTTTTTTCTTTTATAGCTCTGGTTAAAATCTTTGTCATCAGGCTGGCCAGTTTGTCTGTTTCAGCCTGACATTTCTCACGGTACCCTGCACGCTCATCATCAAAGGAAATGGTATTGGCTTTTTTTAAAGGACTGTATACGCAAGTATTTGCTTCATACACCATGATCAGCTTTAAATAATCGGGATGGGCAAGGGCAAAATCAAAAAAGGCCTGGCCCAGGTCTCTGATATCTGCACTTTGGGCCACCTGTTCGAGGGAGGCGTACAAACGGATCAGCCCCCTTAGGACAACAGCTAAAAAGATTTCTTCCTTGTCTTTAAAATAAAGATATAATGAACGCTTGTTGTAACCCGAGGCCTGGGCAATCTCAATAATGGTTGTGGCGTCATAGCCTTTTTCAAAGAAAACAGGTTCTGCCATATCAATGATACGGTTTTCCCGTTGTTGTTTTTCCCATGCCTTGCGGTCTGAGGTACTCATTTTTTTCCCTGATGTTTTATCGTATCCGGGGAATAGAATTACACCATAGTGAATTCCAAGTCAACCGGCTGAAGCCCCTATAAAACATTGAGCAATCAATTTTCAACCGCGGATTTCAGTTGGTTGCGAAGATCGGAAAACGCTTCTTCAGGAAGGGTGTCTATGACGGATTTGATAAGTTCTCTCACCACAGCTGTCTTAGGTGCGGGAGATAACATCTGAACCTCTATGGTTTTTATATCGGTTACAATGGTCTCCAGCACAGAATAATCTGTTTTCCCATCCCCTACCCCGGACTTAATTTCACGCAAAAGTGTATCCAGAACCTCAATATCTGTTTCTGTCATCACTTTTTCACGGCTGATGGCAAGTATCCCACCCGATGGTGACGCAGGTGCGATACCAAGCGCTTTAAGACCCATAGCCGTTATACCGATTCCGCCAGACAGTGTTTTTAGTTCAGCATGCCCGCCTATAAAAAGTGCTTCAGCCATCTGGCCGGCTTCATCCTTTTCAATTCCAAGGACTTGCCCCACATCATGCATAGACACCTGGGCATCAGGATCCCCACCTGTCATGTCGTTGAGCTGGCTTAAATATGCTTTCAAATTGGGATCAGTAATATCCATGAGGGCTCCTTTTGACAGGAAATTAAAGAAAAAAAGCCCCGGACCGGTAAACCAACCGGGCCGGGGAATCATAAAGGGTGGAGAAAAACTTAGGAAGACATGCAGCCGTCGTCTTCTTTAATTACTTTATTATAACATTCACTTTTTTCTTTATCTGTCTTTGAGTTTTCATCACAGGCAGTCATTTTTTCAACAACAGTTTTCTGGTCATCAGCGTCACAATAATCTT
>JAKSAU010000239.1 GCA_022361535.1 Desulfobacterales bacterium | reverse complement strand
TGGCAATAGGTTGGCAGTTGGTCTTTACAATTGCTGAACGATAGCTGGAACAATAGTTTGACGATTGGTGAACGATTGTTTTCTGAAGTGGAAGTCGAGTAAAATCAGAATAGGCTCGATTACAGCTACGCTCTATGACCAGTTTGCGCCACTAAATACCAATTGCGAAGCAATTCCACCCCGTTTACGAAGTAAACCCACTACAATTGGTTTTAAGGAAATACTTTCATGTAAACCAGATACATTAACAGCATTACCCTTTTATTCTATTGCAGCCAGTAAGGCTTGGCTACTCTTTGACTTGGTTTGTAACAGTATTTTAAAACTTGGTATCATTTCTCCCCGGGGGACGCTTCCATAATTGGCCTGGCTATGTGTCGTACGCTAAAATTTTTCCATAGATATACTACTCGTATTATCTATGCTAAAAACTTAAGCTACTCCTTTATCCAAACTCAATTCTTGAAGCCACGGCATAATGGCACTCACAAACATTATTTCTACATGCCTACAATAGTTCAGCTATGGCCATCCGTGGGGTCACAGGCTAAAATTTTAATAACTTGCAATTGAATAATTTACTCAATTGCACCACTGCTCAATAATCCGTATAATTGAAATATATAATAAGGAAGCAAAAATCCTGCTTTTATTGCCTTAAGTTTGGATGAATAATGGAGGTCAGCAGATGAGATATAGTTTTAAGTTGCCTAATAAAGCCAAAACAAAGATTGATGTCGAGATAGCTTTTTTTACTGGTCAGCATACGGTATGGATTAATGGAGAAAAAGCTACCCCTGTTGACCGCAAAAAAAAGCTTTATGAAATAGTAAGCAAAAAAAATCGGAGAACCCTGCGTTTAAGGCCCAATGTCATAGACTTGGGGTTGACAGTATATTTTGGTGACAGAGAGATACAGGTAACACCTCGTTTATCGGGACTGGACTATTTGTTTGCGTATCTGCCTTTTGGGATAGGAATGTACTTTTCTGCCCGATTTGATCCCAGTTTAGTAGGTGGAATAGTTATAGGTATTTTAAGTATTTTAATCAGCTTTTTAAATGTCAGGCTCTTCCGCAGCAAGCACAGCACCCTGGTCAAAAATGCCGTAAACATATTAATATGCGCCGGCTCTTATGGGGTTTATTATTTGGTTTATATGGTTGAAGGAATG
>JAKSAU010000383.1 GCA_022361535.1 Desulfobacterales bacterium | reverse complement strand
GCAATTGGATCAAGGTCCTGGCCAATGCGATCACAGTGGTGGTCGCCGTTTGGACCACAGTTTGGACCTTCAAGTACTTCCAGTGGAGCCTGCAGCTCGAACCCAAGTCGCTGGAACTACAGGCTCCGCTCTATTGGGTGCATGCCTCGATGTTTGTCGGGCTTGGCCTGATGGCGTTCTACTTTGCGATCGAGCTGGCCGACAATCTGCTGCGCGCGCTCGGCATTCGCACGGCCCCCAGCGAAGGCACGGCAGGCTGAGCGCCGATGGAGCCTGTGATTCTCCTCGCGATCGGCTTGCTTGTTGCGCTGCTCGTGATCGGTGTCCCGGTGCCCATGTGCTTCGGTGCCACGGTCATATTCCTCTTCCTTGCCGGCGACTATCACTCGAGCAACTTCTTGGTGGCCGCTGGTTTCAACAAGACCTCGTCGATCATCCTGCTTGCGATGCCGTTGTTCATCCTTGTGGGCGAAATCATGAGCAGTGGCTCCCTCGCCAGCAGGCTGGTGGACTTCTGCGACAGCATCTTTGGCAGACTGAAAGGGGGGCTCGGGGTCGTCGTCGTGGTCGTGACCGCCGTCTTCGGCGCGATATCCGGCACTGCGTCCTCGGCCGTCGCAGCGATGGGTACCATCATGGTGCCGCGGATGGTCGAGCGCGGCTACGACCGCGGCTATGCCGCCGCTCTCGTTGCCAACTCGTCGGTTCTAGCTCTGCTGATCCCGCCGAGCTCGGCTCAGATCGTGTACGGCTGGATATCCGGCACGTCGATTGCCGCCTGCTTTCTGGCACCGATCCTGCCCGCCGCCGTTCTGATCACCTTGTTCGCCTTCTGGAACTTCGTGCTGACGCGCTCGATGCCGATCCGACAGCCGGATCCTGCACCACCGCGCGAGATCGTCCAGGATGTGGCCAGGAAGGGCAAACGGGCGACGCTTGCCTTGGTCATGCCCATTCTCATCCTGACCGTAATCTACGGCGGTTTTGCGACACCGACTGAAGCAGCCGCTGTCGCCGTCGCCTACGCGCTTGTCGTTGGCGTGCTGATCTATCGCGACATCAAGGTCAAAGACCTCTGGAGGATCGGTCACAATGCCGGAACGACAGTGGGTGTCGTCATGGTGTTGGTGTTCTTTGCCGTCATGCTCAGCCGCCTGTTCACGATGGAGGGCTTGCCACAGCAGATCGTCGAAACGCTGCTGTCGATTACGGATGACCCAATTCTGATCTTGCTGATGATCAATCTCTTTCTCGTCATCCTCGGCATGCTGATGGACGATTTCAGCGGTCTTCTGCTGGCCACGCCGATCCTCATTCCGGTGATTCACGAGATCGGCGTGCACCCGGTGCACTTCGCTGCGATTATCGGTGTCAATCTTGGGATGGGGAACATCACGCCGCCCACAGCGCCGCTTCTCTTCTTCGGGGCGCGGATTGGCCGCGTGCCGCTCCAGCGCATGCTGAAGCCCTCGATGGTCT
>JAKSAU010000127.1 GCA_022361535.1 Desulfobacterales bacterium | reverse complement strand
ATGGTGGCCTTAAATTCTTTGACCATGCTGGTTCTTTATGGTGTCCTGGGCGGATTCCTTTTAGGTGTGGGCAAGCTGCCCATTCCCTGGCAGGCCCTGCTGCTCTCGGTGGGAATTTACGTGGCGCTGCCCCTGGTGGCTGGTTATTTTTCCAGAAAGTGGATACTCAAAGCCAAAGGCGAAACCTGGTTCAAAGAAAAGTTTTTAGGTATCCTGACCCCTGTCACCATAAGTGCCTTGCTTTTAACCCTGGTACTGCTTTTCAGCTTTAAAGGCGAAGTGATACTGGCAAATCCGTTAACCATACTTTGGATCGCCATTCCTTTGTTTATCCAGACGGTTCTTATATTTGCCTTGGGATATGGTGCCGCCCGTATGCTCAAGCTAAGATATGAAGATGCTGCTCCTGCATCCATGATCGGGGCTTCAAATCATTTTGAGGTCGCCATTGCAACGGCTGTCATGCTTTTTGGCCTGTCATCGGGCGCTGCTCTTGCCACGGTTGTCGGGGTGTTGATAGAGGTGCCGGTGATGTTGATGCTGGTGGGTTTTTGCAAGCGGACAACCCATTGGTTTGAAAGCTAACTGGGGCTTTCCTCATTTAAGCCTGAGCTTTTGGGATGTCTCATATACAGATTTAGGCTCGCTTATCCTAAGACACGGCTGCCGCATTTTTTGCAAAAATACGCCTGATGCCTTTTTCTTAGGACAAACGAGCCTAATTGTAAGCCTTAAATGTGTCAGCCTGTTTTAGGGTAGGGTGGGATATTGACAATCTTGATTCTCCCCTGTATGACTCCCTTGTTTATACCGGGTTATGAAAGAAGGTTGTGTAATGCGTTATCTCATTTTAGTCTGTGCGGTTTTGATGCAGGTTTGTCTTGGTGCGACCTATTCATGGAGTGTTTATGTCCAGCCGCTGAAAGCTCTTACCGGGCTGGCCCAGGGGCCGGTTCAAATCCCCTTTACCGTCTTTTATTTTATCTTTCCTGCAACCATGATGATTGCGGGAAATTTTTTACCTAAGATAGGTCCCCGGCGGGCTGCCATGACAGGTGGGCTGCTTTTCGGAGGCGGCTGGTTATTGGCTGGCTTAGGGAGTCATTCTTTTATTTTCACAATCTTAGGTATTGGCGCCATGGCGGGTGTTGGAGCAGGCATGGCATATATCGTTCCCATTGCCGTTTGTATCCGCTGGTTTCCCAAATCCAAGGGATTGGTGACAGGAGTTGCCGTGGCAGGGTTTGGTGGCGGGGCCGCTATGGTCAGCCAGGTGGGCGGATTTTTGACGTCATCTATGGGCTTTACCCCTTTTAATACTTTTTTTGTTTTTGGGGCTTTGTTTCTATGCCTTGTGGTAGCATCCGGATCTATGATGAAGTTTCCGGAAGAGCAAGATAAAACAGATGTTCCCAAAGCGATTTCGCCGTCCAAAGTGTTGTCTCATTTAAATTTCCGTATCCTGTACCTGGCAATGTTCATAGGGCTGGCAGCTGGTTTTGCCGTAAATGCCAATCTTAAGGAACTATATCAGGGCAATGGTGATGCCATTGGGATCGGCATCACGGCCGTATCCTTGTTTGCCTTGGCCAATGCAGCCGGCCGCGTTACCTGGGGTGCTTTGTTTGACCGTATTGAATCCGCATCTGCCATCCAGGCAAACCTGATTTTCCAGGCCCTTGTATTGGGTCTTGCTCCTTTCCTTGTAGGGTCTGCATGGGGGTTCTGGGCAGTGTCCATTCTGACCGGTTTTAACTATGGCGGGGTCCTGGTCATCTATGTGTCTTCGGCATCAAGGAGTTGGGGCGCAGGAAACATCGGACAGGTCTATGGATGGCTTTTTACCTCAAATATCCCTGCATCATTGTCTCCTATTCTTGCCGGATTTGTATTTGACCAGTTTGGCAATTTTAATCTGGCTTTGGGCATTTTGTCCGGGCTGCTGGTCATATGTGCCTTGGTAATCAGGCAAAAAACTCCTGTGGTAAACGTTCGTGATTGCTTAGAAGAGATCTGATCCAATTAAAACTTACGCATTAAGGGGTTAATCGATAAAGAACTGTATTTAAGCTTTACTCGGCGTCCTTGTGTTTTAGTGAATATCAGACGTTAATAAGCCCTGTACAAATTATTGGCCTGAAGCGTCAAAGCACTCCTGCTGACCGAGACCAGTTGAAAAAGAGAATCTCCCAGACGAATTCCTTGCCTGGCTTCTGCCTTTGATACTTGATTCCGGTATGGAAAATCAGGGTCCAGTTCTAAAAGATAGTACTCTAAGAGGATCCGTTTGTCATGCAGGCCTTTATAAACCAACCTGGTTCTATTTACCGTAATACTATTGTCTTTTAGAAGGAAGACCTTTCCCTGCAATACCTTGGAGCCTTTTTTAAAATCCGTTCCAGCTTTTCTCTCCCTTACTCCTTGGAAAAACACATTGTTTCCGGGATCCGAAAAGTGAATACCCACAAACACAGGGAAGCTGGTTAAAAGAACCAGGAATCCCAATCCAAACCATTTGGACTTATTTTTAGTCTGCATAATTTTTACTCCCTTTAAGCTTTTTATAACTGAGCAGCCGGGTAAACGTGATTGGAAAAAGAGATATACCCCCAAGCGTTGCTATCCATTATTCCCCGGTACAACTAAAAAGAATCTAAATTTAAACTAAAAATGTTTTAAAAAGAGATACCGGACTGTCTTTGAGTTTTTTTTACGCGTCCCTATCAAACGAGAAAAGAGTGCCAAGATTTATCCGTGTATAGTTTTTTTTAACTGATAATCGATTTTGTATCAAAACAATCAATTTGATTATCCCTTCCTGCCTAAATTATGAATAATCGTTTGAGTCAATCTCACAGGGGATGCAAAATGATCAGTGCGGGTATAGATATCGGTTCAAGATCCATTGAATGTGCCATTATTGAAAATGGAATAATTACGGAAACAAGAAAAACAGATACCGGGTTTGATCCGGTCAGCCAAGCCAGGAAACTGATAGAAAACCTGTCATTTGATTCTATTCTGGCAACAGGTTACGGCAGGAACCTGTTTGAGATCGAGCATGATGCGGCAACCGTAACAGAGATAAAAGCCCATGCAAAAGGGGCAGTACATTTTTTTCCGGAAGCCTCAACCGTCCTTGATATCGGAGGGCAGGACAGTAAAGTGATTCGGTTTGATAATACCGGCCGGGTTACCCGGTTTGAAATGAATGATAGGTGTGCCGCAGGTACAGGAAAATTTTTGGAAATCATGGCCCGGGCACTGGGCTTTACCACACAGACTTTTGGATATGCTGCAGAATCAGCCAAAAAAGAGCTGAATATCAGCAGCATGTGTACGGTGTTCGCCGAATCCGAGGTTACATCTCTTGTTGCACGGGGAGAAAGACCTGAAGAAATCGCAAAAGGTCTTCATAAGGCGGTCATAAACCGGGCTGTCTCTATGCTCAAAAGGGTATCACCGGATGGGCCTGTCGTATTTTCAGGTGGTGTGGCCAACAATGCGTTTATAGTCAAGCTTTTGGAACAAGCAACTCAAAGACCGGTTCTTGTGCCTGATGTACCTGAAATGAACGGTGCCATAGGTGCTGCATTGCTTGCATGCGAAAAATAAATTTATTGAAAAGGGGGGAATAAGAAATGAAAACCGAGCTTTTTAAAAAACTACAGCAGATAACAGAACAGAATCTCATAGACATTGAAACCCATAAACAGAATGGCAATCATGCCATTGGTTTCTACTGCCTTTATGCACCGACTGAAATGGCCATAGCCGCAGACGCCATCCCCCTTCCTTTGTGCGGTACCCGCAACGATCCCATTGAAGCGGCAGAGGAAGTGCTGCCAAGGAATCTGTGTGCTCTGATAAAAAGCAGCTACGGGTTTGCTGCATCTGACACCTGTCCGTTTTTCAGGTTTTCGGACATGATCGTTGCTGATACCACTTGTGACGGAAAGAAAAAGATGTTTGAGCTGATGTCCGAGATCAAACCGGTTCATGTGCTTCAGCTTCCCCAGCAGCAGAACATGAACCTTTTTCTCGATCCTTGGAAGAACGAAATCATTCAATTGAAAAAGGAAGTCGAGAGCCTGACTGGAAAAGAAATCACAGAAGAAAAAATAAACCAGGCCATTCAGTTGCTTAACCGTGAAAGACGCGCACTTAAAAGATTAATGGATGTAACAAAAGCCAAACCTTCCCCCCTGACCGGAATGGAGTTGATTGAGATTTTGTTTAAGATCGGCTTTTTTGCTGATAAGGAAAAAGGCATTGATCTGATAAATGAGATTGCTGATGCATGTGAGTCCCTTGTCACAAAAGGGGAAACCCCTTATACCGTTAAAACGCCCCGAATTTTAATGACAGGTGTGCCTGTCGGCCTTGGGTCTGACAAGGTTATCAAGATTATTGAAGAATCCGGTGCAAATGTCGTGGCCTTTGAAAACTGCAGTGGATATAAAAAAGCCTTCCAGGTGGATGAATCCAAAGATCCTTTTACCGCCCTTGCCGAACAATACCTTTCTATTCCCTGTTCTGTTATGAGCCCCAATCAGGGGCGGATTGAGTTGCTTGAAGAGATGATCACTGAATTCAGTGTTGACGGTGTTGTGGATCTAACCTGGCAGGCATGCCACACATACAATATTGAAGCACATCAAATCAGACAATTTGTTACAGATCGTTTCAATCTTCCTTACCTGCATATTGAAACCGATTACTCTGAATCTGACACTGAGCAACTTCGGGTAAGAATTGAGGCCTTTCTTGAAATGATTTAGCTTTTGAAAGTTACAGAAAGGGACAATGCGTTTAATTTTATAATAAAAACCCTGTCCCTTTCTAACAGTAAATTTTCGATTGGCCCTGGTGAACAAGGGCATCCCATATACAAATACCGGCCCGTTTATTCTAAGAAGCGGCGACCGAATTTTTTGAAAAATCCGCTTGATGCCGTCTTCTTAGAATAAACGATTTTTGATAAAGATAAGGCAAAAAGCATCAAATAGGTTTAAAGCTAAATTTTTGACCACCAATGGCAGCTTCATACATTAATCCCCCTTTTGCATGAACAAAAACTGCCATTCCTTTACTATAGCTTATTTCGGCCTGTCCGCCTGTGGCCGGCCCTGCGCTGGCGCCCGCAGTAGCCCCTTCTGTTCCGGCTTTTGCTTGAGCGCCGGCAGTGATCGCCACGGCAGAGGCAGAGGCATCAAATTCAAAATTACCGCTTGTGAACTCTTCATAAGCCCGTTTGTCTTGGAAAAAAATGATTTGACTGAATGCCTGCCCTCCCAACTGGAATCCTATACTCAGCTTGGCGAGCGAAGTGGTTCCAGTGACCTTGTCTTTTTCGTATACCTTTCCTTCTCCATAGGCACCACCAATACCGATCCCGCCCTTTCCAATAGTTGGAAAAACAGCATATCCATAGCAATTTTTAAAAAAGGGCTGTACCGAGCTGGATTTCTTAAAAACGGAAATTGTTTTTGAATAGCTGTCCGCAACAGCATTTCCCGAAAGGCCGAATGTAAGAATAATAAATACAAAAATCAACTTTAGAAAGGTTCTCATGAGGTCCTCAATTTTTAAGGTTAAAAGTGAAAAACTATCCTGTAATTACATAAGAAATTATCTACTCTTTCTTCTTTCCTTTTTTATGTTTCTTTTTTTTACTTTTGATATCTTTGTCCGATTTTTTTTCTTCGCGATCTTCTATTTCTATAAGATCATCATCGTCGGCTACATTCCTATGCTTATTTTGCCATTTTTCTTTTTCTTCTTTGCTGAAATTATCCCAGCCTTTTGGATATTCTCCTTCCCATCCAGATTTTTCCCCTTGACTGAAGCCTTTGGGTGTCTTTCCTGATTTTTTTAACCCTTTTGGAGTGCCAGCTAAACATAGTCCACCATAAATAATGAAAGCCGAAACGACTATAAGCACAAGTGTTTTTTTCATGATAAATCTCCTAACTTCAGAAAAAGAATGGATTCTTAAAAAAGTAACAAATAAAACTCTCAGGATCAATCACATTATCGTTCTTGAACTAATTGAGAATCAACAATATCCATAGATTTTTCCATCGAAGTTAATGATCAAAATAGTCAATTAATTGGACGAGATCCTTGAGTAAAAGGCGTAATGCTATGATGGTCATTAATGGTGTTAATGTTCTGTATTAGGCGATACGTCATAAGTGATTAATGAGAGACATTATTAATAAGTTTTCTACTACTCAAATTTTCTATGAATCGGAAGTCGAATAATAAAATTTGCTCCTCGTCCTGGTTCTGAAGATACGGTAATTGTTCCTTTGTGGTTTTCAGTAATGATAAAATACGATACAGAAAGCCCAAGCCCGGTTCCTACGCCAACAGGTTTGGTTGTAAAAAATGGATCAAATACCTTGGACTTTGTCTCCTCATCCATACCTGGTCCGTTGTCTTCTATTTCTATGCAGATCATTTCAGGTTTATCTATGGTATAAATTCTAATTATAAATTTTGGAAATTTAGTTCCCGATGTTTGCATGGCCTGGGCCCCGTTGCGAAGAATATTCAATAGTACCTGTTGAATTTTTGCGCTTTCACATGGCACCAGAGGAAGATCGTTGGCATATTCCTTGATTATTTCAATGGATTTAAAGTCATATTTCTTTTTAAGATCATAATCCGTAGCAGCCAAATCAAGAATTTCATCCATAAGTTGATTCAGAAAGTTAGAGGATATGTTGGCATCCGACTTTCTTGCAAAGCTGAGCATATTTTTGACAATTTCAGCTGTTCGTAAACCTGACTCATGAATTGCATCAAGCATACGGAAAATTTCTCTTTTTTCCATGAAGGCTCTTATATCCTCCATGGAAAGTCCGAGTTCTTCAGATGCTTTAATATTTGCCGGCATATCAACACTCTCCAGCCGGGATTTTATAACATTTGCACTCTGCATCATGCCTGCCAAGGGATTATTAATTTCATGTGCCATACCTGCGGCAAGGCCGCCAACAGATAGTATTTTTTCATTCTGGATCATCATTTCCTGAAGCCTGACCTGTTCGGTCACATCGTCAATCCGTACAACACCGCCTTTTGTCCCATCGGATATGAGTGGGTAAATTGTTATATTTTTGTAGTATTTTTTGCCATCAGGTTCCATTGTCTGACGTTGTTCTGAGAACACTTTTTGTGTTTTCATCGCCTCACGCAACCGCTCACCATCACCGGCCAGCAATGGAAAAACTTTTTCTATAGGCTGCCCGACACTTTCTTCAGATGTAATGCCTGTTTCCTCCTGAGCATCATTATTCCAATGGGTTACGTTTCCATTTGGATCAAAACAAACCAAAATCGAAGGCATCGAATTAATTATGTTAGAGAGCATCTTGTTAAGCATATTTTTCTCTTTTTTGATTCGATGACTTTCAAGGCTTATAGCTGCCAACTGAGCCATGTCTTCCATAAGCTCAAGCTCAAAAGAACTGGGGTTTTTAGTTTCGGCATGATAAAGGGCAAAAGTCCCAACAACAACACCATCAGAAGAAATTACCGGCTGAGACCAACAGGAGTTCAGTCCGGTTTTTTTAATGATTTTCTTAACACCCCTCCAGTAAGGATGACTTTGTATATTGTTAATTGCGATCGTTTCGCCTCGAAATGCAGCAGTACCACAGGATCCCATTTCATCTTTTACAGGGGTTCCATTAATTGCATTCACAAAATAATCTGGTAAGCGTGACTCCACTGAATTAATTAGCCGTTTTCCATCTTTGTCGACCAATAAAATGGAAGCGATTGTGCCAGGTGATTTTTTTTCTGCGATCTTAAGAATCATCCCCAACACGTCATTCAAAGTTCCACCCAACGCCAATTTTCTGAGCACTTTTTTTACCTGTGACTCTCGTTCTTTGAGTGCAGAAAGTTGATCCATGGTCCGCTGATGATCAAGTCTTTCAGCGGCTAACTTTTTTTTATAATTCTTTATGGATTCCAATTCTTTCTCCGTTTCAGTTTTGGAGTCGTTCACTTGTTAAATACTATTTGGCAGTTGGTGGTAATCTAAAAATCTATTTTGGGGTACGAAGATCGTAAATCAGTCGAAAAGGCTATTAGTAATAGATAAAATAGATGTTCCAAGCATTCAAGTATTAATTTTCTTTAGATATTTTAAAGGGAGGACTGATCAACCGTTTTATTTTTTAAGTTGTTTAGAAGCAATCTTAAAAATATGTTCCCTTATAACGCGTGTGGATTAATTATTGGTCGCATCCTCAGAACGTATTGCCGATTGAGCACTTAGGCTCGTTTGTTCTAAGAAGACGGCATTAGGCGGATTTTTTAAGAAAAATTCGGCAGCCGCTTCTTAGAACAAACGGGCCGGTATTAGCATATGGTATGTCCATGCTCACCAGAGCCAATCGGAAATTTATTTTGAGATAGATTTTAGTAGTAACCACAAAGAATGTTAAAGAATTCTGTTTAAATCCAAAAAGTTTCATTATAATCAATATCAACTCAATAATAATTGAGTAGTCATTCTTAACAGAAATGACCAGCCTGAAAATATTGTGGTTTTCTTGATCTCGTTTATTTTTGCACGACTGTTGTTAAGCTTTGACCATACTTCTACTATTGAAATAGCCTTAAGGAAAATTTTATGACCGATACAAGGCAAAAGGTATTAGCTCAAATAGGTGAATTACTTGACTCCCAAAGACTTGCTGTTCTTTCAACGCATAAAGGGAACCAGCCCTATTCAAGTCTTGTGGCGTTTTCCGCAAGTTTTGATAGCACATATATATATTTATTGACGCCTTCTACCACCCGTAAATATGAGAATCTGACTGCCAATCCCAAAGTCTCAATTCTTGTAAACGACAGCCGTAATAGACCTGATGATATTTATAACGCTGTATCCGTAACCGGTACGGGAGTTGCTGAGGTTATTGAAAAATCTGAAAATATGGACATGTTGAACAGGTATTTAAAAAAACATCCGCAATTAAAAGAGTTTTCCAATGCGCCGACATCTGCCTTTATTCGCATTACCATAAAACGGTATTTTATGGTAATGCGGTTTCAAAATGTAGTCGAGGTAAAAGTCACACCATGAAACCTCTACTCAATATTAAGGAATTTGCAGATGCCGGAAAAAGTCAGATAGGGGGAAAAGCCTTTTGTTTGTCCGAGATCAACAGACAGGGATTCAGCATCCCGAAAACGTTTTGCATCCCCTGTAAGGTCTTTGAGGACTATCTTGATCAAACCCATCTAAGGGACAGGATTTTTTTTGAAGTAAACAAAAAATCTTTAGACCAGATGAGGTGGGAAGAAATCTGGGATATTGCGTTACGCATCCGGAATTATTTTTTAAACACATCGATTCCCAAAAACATATTGTCAGATCTTGAAAAATGTATCAGCGTATCCTTTGAAAACGCTCCTGTTGCAGTAAGGTCGTCAGCCCCGGAAGAGGACGACGCGTCAAGTTCTTTTGCCGGGCTTCATCATTCCTTTTTAAATATATCCGGAGCGAGTGAAATAATAAAACACGTTAAACTTGTCTGGGCATCACTCTATTCAGATGCGGCCTTGTTATACCGAAAAGAGCTTGGGTTTGATATATACAAAAGTCAAATGGCTGTCATCATCCAGGAGCTGATTCCATCAGATAGGTCAGGGATCTTTTTTGGGCAGAATCCCAATAATGCAAATGAGTCGGTAATAGAGTCGGTTTACGGCCTGAACCAGGCTCTGGTTGACGGGGATATTGAACCGGATCGGTGGATACTGAGCCGCGTTACAGGTAAAATCATCAGCCAAACAAAACCGGTTCGGGAAAATTATGCGTTACCTACAAAAGCCGGGGTTGCGTTTAAAAAGTTAAGAAAAACCAAGGCTGATAAACCACCAGTGAACAATCATGAAATTCGTCAGGTATGGAAATCAGGAAGACAGCTTGAAGACCTTTTTGGCAGACCTCAAGATGTTGAGTGGACAATCTTTAATGACCAGTTGATCATTCTTCAAGCCAGACCTATAACAAGCACGGGTTCCTCTGAAACAAATGATAAAAGATCATGGTATCTCACCCTGCATAGAAGCTATGAAAATTTAATTCAGCTATATGAGAAAATAGAACATAAACTCATTCCTCAAATGATATCTGAGGCCCAAAATTTAAAAGAAATTGAGCTTGAATCCCTTTCTGTAGAATCCCTGTGTGACGAAATTGAAAAAAGACAAAATATTTATGATCATTGGGTTAAAGTATATTGGGCGGACTTCATTCCCTTTGCCCATGGAATAAGGTTGTTCGGACAAGTGTATAATGATGCAGTTATTCCTGAAGATCCCTATGAATTCATGGATCTGTTTGAAAACACCGGATTAAAAAGCATGGAGAGAAACAGCCTGCTTGAAAAGCTTGCCCGGATGATTCGCAATGACGAGGGTCTTAAAACACAACTTGAAAGAGAGCTGCTGCCTGAATCAGATCACCCTTTCAGAGAAATGCTATCTTTATTTATTGATAAATTCGGCGATTTATCCTGTGCAACCGGAAGCGGCAGTGAATGCCAATACGGTGAAGTTTCCATTATCAAGCTTCTACTCGAATTTGCAGGCAGGCCTGCCAAACAGGTCATCTCTTTTGAGCATGACACTGATGCACTCAAAAATGCTTACCTTAAAAGCTTTCCACCGGACCGCCGTGATTTTGCTATAGATGTTCTCCGTTTGGGGCGGGAAAGCTACAGACTAAGAGACGACGATAATATCCATCTTGGTCGAATAGAGGCCCAGCTTCTGGAAGCTGTCCGGGAGGGGCAGCGAAGATTGGACGATCCCTTAACAGAAGATAAGCACATTGAAATACTTACAAAAATACCGGCATTAAGCCTTACAAAAGAATCCCGCAGCAAAGAAGAGAAACCTGAAGCAGATACCTTAGCAAAAGAAAAATGGGTATCTTCCCGCCAGATTGTGGGCCACCCGGCTGGGCCTGGTATTGCTTCCGGTCGAGCAAGGCTGATAAAAAACTCCCAGGATTTGTTATCATTCAAACAAGGTGAAATCCTGGTATGCATGGGGGTTGATCCCAATATGACCTTTGTCGTACCGCTTGCAGCAGCTGTGGTTGAGGAACGAGGCGGGATGCTGATTCATGGAGCGATTATTGCCAGGGAATATGGCCTGCCTTGTATCACCGGAGCTTTAAACGCCTTGCAGTTGATTGAAAATGGAACCCGGATAACAGTTGACGGTTACCTTGGCATCATCACCTGCCAGACAGAAGAATTATAATTTAGAATGAATTTTTAATTTTTTTGACCTGTCACACAGTATCCATTCATGTATTTATTTAAACAGGATTGATAGAAGACGCTGCCTTACTAATCCCTTCTAACAATTCATCAATATCAGGGTGTTCACCTGCTTTTGCAGCTGCAAAATAATAACAAACCGTTCCAGCTGTATCTATGATAACCGCTCCTCCAAGCTGTAATGCATTTCCTTGAACTGTTCCCTGCCGATGGCCTTTTTTTATAGCAGAAGCTGCCTTAAACAAAGAATTGATACTAAGAAATCCCATTAGGCTATTTGAATAACCCAAAAGAGAAAATGTTTTAAGTGACGGGTCTGAAAAAAGCAGACCGTCATATCCTGTTTTTTCACGTAATTCAGTAAAATGGTCAGGGTCGCCAGATCCGATTATAGCAAGATTGGCATTTTTGTTTTTAAAGCGATGTGCGTGTTCGGCAATATCAGCAACCTGCTGACGGCAGAAAACTCAGCCAAAATGTCTGACAAAAACTATAACTGCCGTTTTTTCCTGCCATAGAGATGATAACCTTACCTGCTCTCTATTTTCATTGAGCAGGCAAATACTTCCAAGTTTCTTAGTTGAAAAGGTTTTATAATCCATTGGTTAGCTCACTATAGATAATTCAAATTGACGATTGCATGACGATGTTAAATACGTGGTAATACAGTATTCATAACAAAAGATTCAGACCGCTAAATGGGTCAAAGCGACTTGATTATTCTATACGAAACTTATGAAGAACCCTGTTTTATGCGCTAAGTTAATCAGAGTCACCAACAAGAGGCCTTTCATGATTCAGTTCAAAGAAAACAAGGAACCTGTCCTCTTCAGTAGGTGGATATTTTTTCCTGCGCTTCAGAGAATCTATACGTTCAGAATTTTTCTCTTCTCCTACCATGGTCAAGTATAACCTTTTACCGTTATATCCTTTTCCCTTTTCGATAAACAAAAAGACAGCATGGGGGTTTGATGTAAGGTTTTTGTGAGACAGGCGATCCCGCATGATAAATGTAATTTTGTTATCTACAAAATGAGGCCGTGAATAAATGGCTGCGTCTACCTTGCCATCACTGTCAGCTGTTGAAAGAATACCAGTACCTGTTGTGTTTTCAAAATAATCTTGCAGTTCCATATTTTTTTCCCTTTCAATAGGTAATTTGTTTAATGATGTTCTCAGTTACTTTATTTTAGAAAAACCAGACTTGGAGGAGTCATCAAGCCTTTGACCCACCTTGCAGGCCAGCAGGACATACCCCGGGCGGCACCCAGCAAGGCACCCAATAGCGCACCTCTGCCGGCATTGTCTCCCCCGCACATAGTGTTGGCGATCAATCCTCTTTCAGGGCTTTGGCTGTATTTCACTGCCAGGTAAAGGGTTGCGGGAATTGATTGATCAATATAGCAGGCAGAAGAAAAATGGCCGCCTACCACCATGTTGTCTGGGAATTCAATAAGATCCTTAAGCTGATTTGATGCGAACTTGCCAGTATCCGGCTGATAATGTTTAGAGACCGCATCCTCAAGCTTTTTTCCATGAAGTATGTCCAAAATAATTTGTGCGACCATCTTTCCTCCTGAATGCATGACATCGCCGCCATGCGTCAATGCCAGATGGTTTAATGCGGTATTTAACGCATAGTCGGTATCTTGGCCAAACACCATAAGAATTGGCAGCATCAGACTCAACCCGCCGATGTGATGTTCATCATTTCTGCCGCACTCCAGCAAATCATATCCTTGCCCGTATTTTGTGAAAAAATACCTCAGATACTCCTCAACATATGTATCATTATGGTTTCCGGCCACAGTCATGTAGTCGACTAAACGTTTCAGCCATTCTTCTTCACTATAGCTGCCCTGCTTTTTTAGTAAGGCAAGCAATTCATAGACAAGTTTAATATTTAGGGTATTTTCTCCGGCCTCGAGAAATTGATGATAGTGTATGCCTCTTTTCCCCCAATACTTTGATTGGTCATGCAGAATATCTGCTTTTTTGTTTTTAGGAGTATATGAAGAGCGCCATAAGATAGAGTCCGGGTGAGGGTTTTGAGGTTTGACAAAATCTGTTACCAGTCCATAATCCCTTTTCAAAGCGTTGGTGTCGTAGTACCAGTGAACCGGCATTGATAAGGCATCCCCAATAAACATGCCGTATATTGCACCTGAGGCCCTGTCTTCATATGTCAATTTTACCGTCACTTTATTATCCTGTTGTTTCGATTGCAGAACGGCCGCCATCAACGCTTAAAATCTGGCCTGTTATCCAGCCGGATTTTTCCGATATTAAAAAAGACGCAAGAGATGCAATATCTTCTTTTGTGCCTAAACGTTTTAAAGGATGCTTTTTTTCAATAGCTTCAACCATTTGTTCATTAGACAATATCTTTTCAGATAAAGGGGTTCTTGTGACTGAAGGAGAAATTGCATTCACACGAATTTTAGGCGCAAGTTCCGCTGCCAGCGAACGGGTCAGTCCGTTTACAGCACCTTTAGCCATACCCATGGATGCGTGCATTGCAAATCCTCTTTGCGCTGCCACGCTTGAAAAAAGAACAATCGAACCTGTGCCTTTATATTTTTTTAATTTGGGTAAGACAGCCTGAACTGCCAGCGCCGCTCCCATCGCATTTATCTTAAAATCTTCTAGAAAATCAGATGCGGTTAATCTTCTTACGCTCCCTAAATTTATTGTTCCTACAGCATAAACAAGTCCGCTCAGATCCTTGCTTAACTCCTTGGAAACCTGTTTGAAAAGTTTCGGATCATTTACATCTCCTACGGTGATGCCGGCATTTAATTCATTACCTAGTTGTTCAAGTTTGTCTTTATTTCTTGCAACAAGATGAAGGCTGTAGTTTTGGTGATAAAGCAGTCTGGCCGTATGGGAACCAACGGCACCTGTGGCACCATAAACAATAACTGTTGATGTCATAGATCCCCCGATCATTCATGTGGTTAAAAAACATTTTGTTTAACATTTAAGGACGTCAAACAGTTTGGCTGTCCTCTATTACCGTCTCTGCTGTCATACGGCCCGAAAGCAGCGCCCATTGGATACCCGGTACGCTTTGATATTCCCCGCAGATGTAAATGTTATCCCGGACTTTATTAACTTTTGATGTTGGATTGGAAACCGGTGGAGACTGATCAGGCAAACCATGGTCAATATTATATGTTTTTAAGTGTTTCCAATGCTGAACGGATTTTCCGAACCAGCCTGATAATTCCTCTCTAACCGATGCTTCCAAAAATTCACTATCCGCATTTTTATGCTTTAAAACAACCGCAGCTATAAGGTGTGCGCCTGATGATGAATACGAAGGTGCTGTTAGAGTTGGAACAGCAAGGTTATTTACAATCCCTGTGGGCTCTCCATTTAAAATTAAAAAGGGCTTGTTGATCGGTGGGGTTTCAGCAGAAAAATAGAGACACTTTTCGCCTTTTGAAGCATGGTTGACAGGTTCATTCAGCAATCTCTGGGTTTCAGGTCCCTCTGTTGCAATTACTATTGATTTTCCAGTGATGGTCTGCCCATTTTCCAAGACTAACCGCCCTTGATCAATCGAGTCTACTTTGGTACCCAGCCGGATTTGCTCCTGCGGGATCGTTTCTGCAAGTTGTTTGGGAATTGCTGTCATCCCGTTTACCGGAAGTGTCGCATCCCCGGAGGCAAAGGTATTGAACAGATAGCGAAAGACCCGGCTAGACGCCTTTATGTCCGGATCAAGACAGGCGCCTGCAAAGAAAGGCCTAAAAAAACGTTCAATAACTTTTTTTGAAAAATGATATGATTTTAGAAACTCAATGGCACTTATGTCGGGAGACTCAAATATACCCTGTGTCCCTTTGAGTTTATTCTCAAGAAAAAGTTTTATAACTTTCAAGTGGTCTGATGCGCTTACGACGGGGGAAGTTAATGTAGACAACAAATCCTGCGGTCTGCGAATTGGGTCAGATATGTATGACAGTCGACCATTGGCTCTCACTGCAACTCCTGGCGCAAACGGTTTTAGTTGTAGCCGGTCAAAATCTAATTGGCGTTGCGCTT
>JAKSAU010001039.1 GCA_022361535.1 Desulfobacterales bacterium | reverse complement strand
GCGACGACCTGATGCCCGAGCCCAGGGCCATGAACATCGCCGTCTTCCTCGACGAGGTGACCCCGGTCAACGGGCCCTTGATGCTTATCCCCAGGAGCCACAAGGCGGGCGTGCTGGAGGCCGGGCACGACCTGGAGACCACCAGCTATCCGCTCTGGACCCTGGACCGGGAGACGGTGACCCGGCTCGCCGAGGAGGGCGGCATCGTCGCCCCCACCGGCCCGGCCGGCTCGGTCTTGATGTTCCACTGCAACCTGGTGCACGCCAGCCCGCCCAACATCGGGCCCTGGGGCCGCTCCATCGTCTATCTCTCGCTCTGCGAGGTGACCAACCACATCCGCCAGTTCCAGCGGGCCGAGTGGATCGCCCACCGCGACTTCGCCCCCATCGCGCCCTTGCCCGACGACTGCCTGGCCGAGCTGGTGGCACAGCGGGCCAGCCCCCAAGCGGCGGAGTAGGGGCACCGTCCGCGGGCCCCTACCGTTGTCATGCTTGGGTGAGGCTCACAGGGCCGTCAGGCCCGGGGCCGAGTTCCGAGCATCCACTCATCCGCCTGTACGGAACCCTCCGGTGGACCCTCGGAGTGAAAACGCGGCCGGCTCCGTCCCCTCGACAGAGCGGCGGCCTAGCCGTGCTGGCCCAAGCGCTAGGCAACCTGTTCATCGTCGTCGAGCTGCTCGGCGCCGCCTACCTGATCTGGCTCGTTGTTTCCCTGTGGCGCAACCCGACCAAGGCGGACTTGGGCTAAGCCACCCGCCGTCGCGCCAAGAAGAACCCCAGGCCGCCGAGGGCAACGGCGAAGAGAGCGAGGCTTGAGGGCTCGGGAACTGCAATGGTCATCGCAGCAGATGCAACAAAGGGTATCTCAAACGCCGGATCAGTCATGAATGTTCCTGCGCCGTTTCCACCAAATATAGTGCCTATATCTGGACTCGTGTCACCACCGATTGTTGGTGCGCCTGTGCTTCCCCCTCTAACATTCTGTGCGCCATTGAAAGCAAAGCCATAGACAACATTTGCATTCAATATAATATTAAGACTACTTACATCAATAAATGTAGCATCATCCGGGAAAATTTCAAAAGGTGTGTCGCCAAAACCGCTAACATTTGAAATCGTTCCAATTACTGTTCCGGTGGCATCGCCCACCGGCTCATCAAACTCTATTATTTGAAAATCAATTGGCGCTGGACTATTGGCGCCTAAAAGAATTGTTACACTATCAAGTTGAAAGGTCGTTGTATTCAGAAATTGTACCCCACCGTTTCCTCCAAAACCATTGTCGGTGGCGTTCACTGGCAAAGATGAATAATCGACAATTACACTCGCACTAGCAGCGGTCGCCAACACTGTCATGGCCAGTCCAGCAATCCCGCCGGACAAGCTCAAAACCCCCCGCATCGTCCCCATGAATTTCCCCTCCTGCGCTCCCTGCGTTGCCCCGCGCGACCTGGAATGAGGTCCGCTTGCCCACAGTTTTAATAAGCCTCACACGAAGTGTTAAATGCTGTCAAGAGGCCGGTAGTGTTGCTTGTCCAAGGGGGGCACTAGACGTAGTAGCCGCCAGCATGAGCCCCACCGGCCCGGCCGGCTCGGTCTTGATGTTCCACTGCAACCCGGTGCACGCCAGCCCGCCCAACATCGGGCCCTGGGGCCGCTCCATCGCCTATCTCTCGCTCTGCGAGGTGACCAGCCACATCCGCCAGTTCCAGCGCACCGAGTGGATCGCCCACCGCGACTTCGCGCCCATCGCGCCGCTGCCGGACGACTGCCTCGCCGAGCTGGTCGCCCAGCGCGCCAGCCAACAAGCGGCGGAGTAGGGGCGGAGCGCCCCCTTCACGGTTACCTAACCGCCGCGCGCTTAGCCTGAAGCCGGATCTCCCCGGTTTGAGGAGCGCGGCTGATGGCTGCCGAGCGATCGAACATCTCGTACTACCATTTCCTGCGCAACAAGGAGACGCGGCACCGCCAGCGGCTCGGCCCTCTGGCGCCAGTGCTGGGGCTCGTCCTGATCGTCTCCTTCGCGCTCTTCCTGCTGCCGCTGTTCCTCTACATGCTGGTCTTCAACCGGCTGTACTTCTGGCTGCGCAACCAGAAACCCATCGACCCCAAGCCCTACTACCGCTTCGACCGGCATCGCCTTGCGCACTTAGGGCTGATGGACCGCCTCTGGTGCGAATACTGCGAGTGGGCCAACGGCAGCCTGCAGTGGATTTCCGATGTGGTGCAGGAGATCGAGCGCCGCTACTGCCCGATCAAAAACGCCTGC
>JAKSAU010000235.1 GCA_022361535.1 Desulfobacterales bacterium | reverse complement strand
TGATGTTGACCGAAAATTTGTCAGGTTCATGAATGCCCTGAAACGTGAGGCAGAAAGCCGGGAGGCGACAATAGATCATTTTACCGACTACATTTTTATCGGCCGCTGCCTGGAACGAATCGGTGACCACATCACCAATATCGCCGAGGACATCTACTATACAAAAACAGGGGACACCTATTTATCCCATTTTGATTAGTTTCTATTGCGCTTCTAAAAAATAAGATTAATTATACGGCAGTATCTTCAAAAGAAGGTATTGCCTTTTGAGCACTTAGGCTCATTAGTTCTAAGAAGACGGCATCAGGCGAATTTTAAAAAAAAATTCGGCAGCCGCTTCTTAGAACTAATGAGCCGGTTTTTGTAATATGGGATACTCTTGTTCGCCAGTGCCAATCGGAAATTTATTTTTGAGACTCGCTATAGAATAAACGTGCCGGTATTTGTATATGAAATCCCTCTTAAATCAATCCATTGAAATTCCCAGCTTTTCAAGAAGCTGGGAATCCGGCACCCCGTTTTCATCATACCCGCGAACACGGTAATAGGCTTTTTTCATTTTCTCAAGAGGGACTACCCTGTTTTCGGAATCCGATGCCCTGCCCCGGACCAAAAGACGCAATGGTAAAGTGTCATCAGATGCAGTGATCCCCTCTCTTGTATTCATCAACCGCTCAAGAACATGTATCCGCTCCCCAGCCTTCAAAAACTCACCTTTTGACAGCCTGATACCTGTTACGGCATTCCACAGTCCCTGGTACAGGGAAATGTCAATCAACTGGATGGCCACAGCCGGAAGATATTGCATTAAAGCGGCCAAGATTGGTTTTGGTGTAAATTTTGATAATGGTGGTTCCAAAAGGAATGCAAACATAGTGAACTGGCAGGTTTGAAGGGAATTAATACAGCACCCCAGGTCCTCAAAGAACTTCACCCATTTGGCTTTGCCAAAAGTTGCATGGGGTTTTAAAAGGTCCAGGTAAATCTCCTGGGCTACCAGGTACGCAGATAAATGACAGCCTCCACGGTTGGCCACAGCATAGGAAAGACCTTGTCCAAAAGATCCCCTTGGATCATAGGCCGCCATCTCAAGTCCTTTTATATGGATGGCAAATTCCTTGCCTCCGTATTTTTCAGACAATTTTTTGGAACCTAACGCCATCTCTTTACCAAACCCTTTGGCATAGGCCATATCTTCCAGGGCTTGATCAATGCCGTCAGGTGATCCGAATTGTAAATCTGTATTTATCAGGCCTTTTTCAGTAGCTTCCATAACCCATGCCAGCGTACCTCCGGCAGAGATGGTATCCAACCCCAGCCTGCCGCAAATCCGGTTCCACCGGGCAATATGATTCAAATCAAAGATTCCTAATCCCGAGCCTAACAGGCCAATGGTTTCATATTCGGGTGCAGAAAGGGTTTCAGATCCGAATTTACCTTTGTGACCGCATCGGATCGTGCACGGCTTACAAGTATGATGGGATGTATCATGTTCCCGGGCCATGGTTTCGCCAAATATGCGCTCGGCCTGCTGATGGGTACCGTCCTTGAAATTATTTACCGGTAATAATCCGGCCTCGTTGCAGGGTTGGACATTGGCAGCAGTGCCAAAGTTCCTGTATTTGTCACCGGTCAAAGGGTTTTCATTGATATATCGGGTTCCTGTCTTCAAAAGTTTTTTAAATTTTTCCGGCTCCTTTGGCTTAATTTTAAATGCTCCGCCATTTGCTACAATGGCTTTAAGGTTTTTAGAACCCATGACGGCGCCTATGCCGCCCCGTCCTAAAAATCTGTGTCCTGAGCCTATATTTGCAAACCGCACCTTGTTTTCCCCGGCAGGGCCGATGACCAAAGATTTTGATTTTTTATTGTCCAGTACAGACTGGGCTTGCGGAATTTCCTTTCCCCATATCGCTTCTGCATCCTTAAATTCAACACCGTCAACCGTAATATCAAGGTAAACAGGGGAAGCAGCCTTTCCTGTAACCAGCAACCCGTCCCAGCCAGCGGTTTTTATGGCCATGCCAAACGGCCCCCCGCAGGATGAGGTGACCATGATCTGTGTCAGAGGAGATTTTGTCAGGGCAGCAAATCTGCCTGAACAGGGTGCACCTGTTCCCATTACCACTCCGGGCATAAAAGCAAGGTAATTATCCGGGCCAAGGGGGTCTGATCCAGGTATCATCCGGTCGTATATTAACTTGAGTCCCAACCCTTTGGCACCTAAGTATTTTTTTCTTAATTCGTCGGTTATTTCAGATACGGAATATGTTTGATCAGTCAGATTTACTTCGAGAATACGATTTGAACACCCTTGGATGCGTTCCATTTTCTGCCCCCATTCAGATAGTTTTGACCCAGAGTCAACCCTACACAAAAGCAAAATAAAACTAAAGATTTTTATAATGTCGTTAGAATAAAGTAACTGCTTGTATCACACTTTAAACATCTATATTATTAGATATGGGTAAAAAGTAAGGAGTAAGATGCAA
Source organism: Desulfobacterales bacterium (assembly GCA_022361535.1). The sequence continues at coordinate 448 of JAKSAU010000235.1, read as the reverse complement.
GGTTTGAAACAGATTATTATTATTGTTTCTGTAATCTGCTTGGGATGTGTTCCTTGCCAGGTGCTTGCCGGCAAGCTAAGAATCACCATGGCCACACTTGACTGGGAACCTTATGTTGGAAGACATATGAAAAACCAGGGGAGTATAGCCGTTATTGTTAAAGAGGCGTTCAAGCGCAGCGGCATCGACCTTCAGATTCAATTTCATCAATGGTCAAGGGTTGTCGGACTGGCGAAAAAAGGTTTGGTGGACGGATATTTTCCTGAATATTATGCCGACAGCATCACCTCCTATGCCCGATTTTCAGATCCCATACCTGCAGGCCCTCTCGGATTTTTCAAACTAAAAGATGCGAAGATAGAATTCTCGACCCTCAAAAGTTTGACCGGCTATCGTATCGGTATTGTCAAAGGCTATATTAACTCAAAAGAATTTGACATGGCTGACT
>JAKSAU010000342.1 GCA_022361535.1 Desulfobacterales bacterium | reverse complement strand
CGGTTTCCAATTCCGGCAATTTCTCAAGAAAAATACCATTTGGATCGGCATAATCAAAAACCAAAGTACTGCTCTGGTCACCTTCCGGTCCTACCAAATAAACAATAACCTGATTTAGTTTATTACTGCCATAAGCCATACCCGGAGCATAGTCTTCTGTATCAGGGTTGCCCAGAAAAATAATATCATCGTCAGCATCCTGATGAGGTGGAGTTAAAACATTGTCAGGTAAATTGTTAAGCCCGTTAGAAGTAACAGCGTACAACTGGCTTACAGCTGTGTCACTGCCGGGAGCAACGGATAGAGTAATAAACTCAGGATATTCCTGCTTTGTAAGATCTTCTATTTCATCATAGCTGATGCTTGGGATTTCAACAAAAGAGTTAAAAGACTGCGTATTATCCATCCAGTCAGCAACCTTTATCCATCTACCATTATTGCTGTAAATGTAACAATTACCGCTACTTGAGAAGCAAAAACCAATATCATCCACAGTATCATCTTCATCAAAATTACTACTGCTGAAAGCTGTAGAAAGCTCTTTCACAACTTCCTCTTCGTCCAACTCATATTCGATTATTCCAATAGAAAAATCATCATTATACTCATAAGAAAAATGCGGCTGATGGATAATGTCATTATCCAGGTTATATTGAGTGGCGTGGACTCTCAAATCAGTAATATTGGGTGCCCTCTGGGAATATTTAACTATTTCTTTTACATCTTGATGTCCGGCAAGCAAATACATTTCTGTCGAACCATCAAAAACAATATCACCGCCAGGTATTTCGCCCAATGGAAGGCCAGATTCATAGGTTATCAGTTGAACCTGTTCATTTTGATCTTTATTAAGGCCTGCCAGGTATCCGTCACTAATAGTAACCATTAAGCTACCACTGAAAATCGAATCAGCCGGTGCTATTTCAGCAGCAAGAATATTATCAGTAATACCGGTGTATAAATCATTTACAGTTCCATCGTCATTAACAGTTACAATATTAGAGGATGCATACCATGGAACAATAATCATCTTGTTATCAAATGTCCCGGCTGTATCAAATACGATTCTGCCGGCACCATCCATTACCCCTTCGACGAATAAGTGCGCAACTCCATCAGAATCTATGCGCCAGATATCAGAGCTGCTTCCCAGATCAGTGCCATCATATATATTTTCGCTAAGTACATATAAATAATTACCATAGGAGCCAAGGTTATTTGAAAATTCAATATCCATCACATCATAAAAACCGGTTACATCGGTTGGATTATCGGTTCCTTTTGTAGCCTGGTTACCGTCAGAATCAAGATAACTGGTGACGAAATCAGTTGCAACTCCAGTAGAATCAACCTTATAGACTTTACCATCGAAGTCATTGCCAAGGGTTGGGCCAAAGTTGGCCATATACATGAAGTTTCCAAAGGAGCCTTCGGTATCATAAGTTAAGCATGTAGGATTTTTTATGTCATCATCAGCTAACATAAAATCGCTGAATATCATTTGAGCAGGGTTGCTCGAATCTTCAGAAACCATGGTTATGCCGCCGTTGCCATCCAAGGTGTCGGAAAACTCAGTCAAATAGAAACCATCACTGTAAATATCGCTTCCAGATACCTTTATCATGTGCGTCGGCCTAAAGGTATCGTTAGTAGAAGCAAAAACTCCAGACGCAACCATATACTTGCCAGCCCTGCTTTCATAAGGAGTTAGCAGGCTAATTTGATCTCCCTCGTGCAACTCAATGATATCCTGATAGTTGGCAATTTGCAGTAGGGTGGAAGAAGATAAATCTCCTCTAAGAAACTGAACAGAAGCCTGGTCATATAAATAAACATAATTTCCATCTGAAACGATAGTTACAATCTTTGGCTCAGAAACACCCGTAGCAGTTTCGATAGCAACAGTTGAGTAAAGAACCTCAAGATTGCCATCCGTATCTGATTTATAAACTACTGTATCAAAAGCAATTATAACTTCATTCTCGTTTGCT
>JAKSAU010001076.1 GCA_022361535.1 Desulfobacterales bacterium | reverse complement strand
CCAAACTGGTCTGTATTGATCTGGGTGACCTTGGCACCGGTCACTTCAAGACGATCTGCATCATTGGTGGTGCAAACATCTCCTACGATCACGCCCACCCGGACATCGGGCATCAGTCGTGCCAAGGTTTTACAAAGGGTCTCAGTCTTGCCCGATCCGGGCGAAGACATCAAGTTCAGTACAAATACATCGCTCTCTTTGAAAAATGCCCTGTTTTTATCTGCATCTGTCTCGTTTTTCTGCAAAACCCGTTTTTGAATATTTATTTCCATATGGTATTCCTTACATTCTCTTTGACATATACTCGTTAATCGTCAGCAAGCTCCATTGATGAGATCTCTATTTCCCGTCCGGACAACATTTTAACTTCACCGTCTTCACAATCCGGGCACCGGAACATGGGTGTATCCGTCTCCCATTCTTTTTCACAGCTCAGGCAGCGGATTCTCACCGGAACCTCTTCAATTGATAACGTCACGTTTTCCAGCGGGGTATCCTTTGTAATAATTTCAAGGCAGAAGGTCAGGCTGTGTTCAACCACGGAAGCAAGCTTTCCGATCCTAAGGTTCAAGGTTTCCACCCTGGGGTTTTCTATATCTTCCGGAATGGCATCCAAAGCAATTTTAACTAATTGTTGGGCAATACCCATCTCGTGCATAACTGATTCTCCGTATGGAACAACAAACTATCTTAAAATATTAGAGATATCCGATCAAATTCAAGACTACAGGTTCAATTTTTCCATGGCCCGCTTAAACCCCGGCATAGCACCGGATATGGCGTTATCATCTACGCAGAAGGCAAGGCGAAAGTATCCAGGCCCGCCAAACCCGGAACCTGGCACAGCAAGAATCAGTTCATCCTGTAGTTTTTGCACAAATTCAACATCATCCTTTATGGGGGATTTAACAAACAGATAAAAGGTCCCCTTTGGAACATCAAACGTATAGCCTGCCTCTTTAAGCCCTTTGCAGAACAGGTCCCGCTTGAACCTATAAGCATCTACATTCACACTGGCACCTTGAAGCTGAGGCAGCACCCGCTGAATCATGGCAGGCGCATTTACAAAACCAAGCGTCCTGTTAACAAGGGTCATGGCATTGATTAGATCGCTTCTGTATTGGGCTTCCGGATTTACAGTTACATATCCGATGCGCTCTCCGGCAAGGGACAAATCCTTGGAATGAGAGGTGACGACCAAACTGTCTTCATAAAACTCAAAAACCGGGGGAACCTCGGTATCATCAAATACTATTTGAGTATAAGGCTCGTCAGATACCAGATAAATATTGCGATTAAACGCTTTTGACTTTTCTCTGAGCAGATCACCCAGAGCTGTCAGTTCTGCCCTGGTATATACAGCACCCGTTGGGTTGTTGGGGGAATTAATTAAAACGATTCGGGTCTTATCTGTTAAGGCGTTCGCCATGGCATCAATATCCAAAGAAAAATCTTCACGGGTATTAACCGTTTTAAGAGTTCCGCCATGATTGTCTGCATATGCACCGTATTCTACAAAATAAGGAGTCGGTACGAGCACTTCCTCCCCTGGATTGAGCAGGGCTTTGCAGATAATATTCAAGCCGCCTGCCGCTCCGCAGGTCATGATGATATCATTGGCTGTAACCGGTTTTCCCTGGAGATTTGAAACGGTTTGGGCAATGCTTTCACGAACATGGGGGTAACCGGCATTGGGCATATAGCCGTGAAGACCCGGGGTGGTGTCCTGGGCCGTTTCCAAAATGGCATCCTGGAACTCTTTTGGCGGTTCAAGATTGGGATTCCCCAGAGAAAAATCAAAAACATTTTCTGCGCCGTGTTCAGCCTTTAATTTTGCTCCGGCCTCGAACATCTTGCGTATCCAGGAGGAGCTCTCCATGGTCTTTTCTATCTTCCTGGCAATGGTCATGCCTGCACATCCCTTTCTGCAAAAAATTCACGTTTAAATTCTAAAAATCGATCTTCCTTTATTGCATGGCGTATTTTTGCCATGAGGTCAAGGTAATAATAAAGGTTATGGATGGTATTCAATCGATAGGCTAAAAGCTCCCTGGATTTGTATAAATGCCTCAGGTAAGCGCGCGTGTAATTTTGACAGGTATAGCAGCCGCAGGTGTCGTCAATGGGATTTTCATCTGTCTTAAACTTTGCATTGGGAATGTTGATAGTACCGAATCGTGTGAACAATTGACCGTTTCTGGCATTTCTGGATGGCATGACACAGTCAAACATATCACAGCCCATGCCAACCAGAGTGACCAGATTTTCTGGCGTTCCCACCCCCATAATATACCGGGGTTTGTTTCTCGGCAGCAACGGTAACGTGTGGTCGGCCATTTCATACATTATGTCTGTGGGTTCCCCAACAGACAAACCACCTATGGCAAATCCCGGGAAATCAATAGCGGTGATCTGTTCTGCTGACAGGCTTCGCAACTCTTTGTACATCCCGCCCTGCACAATGCCGAACAGGTTATTGGGTCCGCCTTTTTCCTTCCAGAAATCAAATCCCCGCTTTGCCCAGGCAGTGGTTTTATTCAATGCCTCAACAGTCTGCTTTTCTGTTGCAGGATGCCCCATACACCAGTCCAGGGACATCATGATGTCAGATCCCAAGATCATCTGGATTTCAACAGCCCGTTCCGGTGAAAAGAAATGCCTGGACCCGTTTATGTGAGATTGAAACTTCACCCCCTCGTCAGTGAACTTTGCTAACTTGGCCAGGGAAAAAAACTGGAATCCGCCGGAATCAGTTAGCATGGGCTTATCCCAGGCGATAAACTTATGTAACCCGCCCATGGGTTCAATGACTTCGCATCCAGGACGCAGGTACAAATGATATGTGTTACCAAGAATAATCTGGGCACCGCAATGGTCAAGGTCTTCCTTTGACACGGCTTTAACCGAACCGACCGTTCCCACAGGCATGAAAATGGGCGTTTCAATAGTACCTCGATCTGTAGTAATTTCACCTAAGCGGGATCGATCTTCCCCTGCCCCATCACTGCCGTTTTCTTTAAACAATTCAAATGTCAGCATCTTTTTATCTCTTTTTTCCTTGATACTGGTTTGATAACGAATATGCTTTTATCCGTTAAAACACATATTATTCAATTAACATTGCATCCCCATAGCTGAAGAACCGGTACTTTTCCTCTACTGCAACCTTATACGCATCAAGTATCCGCTCCCTGTCATAAAAGGCTGAAATCAACATGAGCAGCGTGGACTTTGGCAAATGAAAATTGGTTATTATAGCATCTACGCATTTGAACCGGTATCCAGGGTAAATATACAGATCACACTGTCCGGTGCTGTGCTGAATAAAGCCGTTACCATCAGCTAAAAACTCCAATGTCCTCACCGATGTCGTACCTACTGCAACAACCCTGCCCCCATTTTCGCGGGTCAGGTTGATCTGCTGGGCAGCTTCCGGACTAACCGTGAAAAACTCGGAATGGATTTCATGCTCCCGGATATCATCTACACGCACAGGTACAAATGTGCCATATCCCACATGGAGAGTAATCCTGGCCACATTCACTCCTTTGGCAGCCAGTCTTTCCATCAGCTCCTCAGTGAAGTGCAGCCCTGCAGTCGGTGCTGCCACGGCACCTTCAGCCTCTGCATAAACAGTCTGGTAATTGGCCTTATCTTTTTGGGCCAGAACCTGGTCCCCAGACCTTTTTATATAAGGCGGCAACGGAATCTGACCACCATCTTTAAGACGAGTGGTGAATGCCTTTCCACCGTCAAAGGCAACAATAGAAACCCGGTCTTTATGATCAACAACTGTTGCTTTGATATCTCCATCCATATGTAGGACGGTCCCCGGTTTAGGCCGTTTGGATGCCCGAATAAGGCAATCGCATTGAAAAACACCCTTTTCTTGAAGATGCTTCATTCCGGATGCGTAATCGATAATAAGCACTTCGACACGCCCGCCGGTCTCTTTTTTTCCCATAAGCCGGGCCGGGATAACCCTGGTATTATTCACCACCAAAAGGTCGCCAGGCTTTAAAAACTGGTCCAACTCATAAAAATGATGGTGGGCAATATTGTCAGAAGCCCGGTTAACTTTCAAAAGCCTGGAGTCGGTCCGTTGAGCACAAGGAGCTTGGGCAATAAGAGATTCAGGAAGGTCATAATCATAATCGGTCAGTTGGAACATCAATGCCCTCCCATGGCAAGATAGACAACTGCCAGACCTGCCAGCATCATAAAAAAGCCGAACCTGCGCAATGCCTGGTCAGGCATTCCCAGTATGACAGTCACCATCTGGCGCATCTTATCCGGAAAGGCAAAATACGGCAGTCCTTCCACTATCATGACCATACCAATGACGCAGAAAAAAAACTTCATAACCTGTATTCCTTTTTATTCCCTGCAGTTATACACACAAAAGGACATCAGTTTTATATGTTCAGGCAGTTTTTTGCAACCATTATCCATGAATAGCCTCAAAATATACCTGTCCCATTTTAGATTTCAATTGCCAGTCACCTAATTTACAGCGTGACACGTTTGATTTTGGCACTTAGGCTCGTTTGTTCTAAGAAGACGGCATCAGGCGAATTTTTTTAAAAATTCGGCAGCCGCTTCTTAGAATAAACGGGCTGGTTTAGACAAATACATCGGCTTGCCCTGCTAAATAATTATATTGATTAAAAAAACTATCAAGGTTATAAAGAAAGGCTGTTAAGAACTCAACCCCAAGTGTTGGATAAATAGCTGCCATATACTGGAAAACCAAAGGAATATAAATACTTATGGCATTCGAACCTGTGATCGGACTTGAAGTCCATGCTCAGCTTAAAACTCAGACAAAGATTTTTTGCAACTGCTCTACTCAATTCGGACGTTCTCCCAACGCCAATACCTGCCCTGTCTGTACCGGCATGCCAGGCGTTTTACCTGTGCTCAATAAGCAGGCAGTCACCTTTGCAATTAAAGCGGCCTTAGCAACAAATTGCACGATTGCCCATGAAAGCCGGTTTGACCGGAAAAACTATTTTTATCCGGACCTGCCTAAAGGCTATCAGATATCCCAGTATGCTGCCCCGATTGCCGAACACGGCCATTTGGATATTGAAACTGATGCCGGGGAAAAAAGAATCGGCATCACACGGATCCACATGGAAGAAGATGCGGGCAAACTGATCCATGATCCCCACAGAGCCAAAAGCATGGTAGATCTAAACCGGACCGGCGTCCCTCTAATTGAAATTGTCAGTGAGCCTGATATCCGGTCTGCTGCTGAAGCAGGCGCCTACTTAAGAAAACTTCATGCAATCCTCAAATATATTGATGTGTGTGACGGTAATATGGAACAGGGCTCTTTCCGCTGTGATGCAAATATTTCCTTGAGACCTGTTGGACAGGAAGAATTCGGCACCCGGACTGAGTTGAAAAACCTCAACTCTTTTAAAAATGTGGAAAAAGCCATCCGGTTCGAAATCGAACGACAAACCTATGTGCTTGAAGAAGGAAACAAAGTCATTCAGGAAACCCGTCTATGGGATCCCAATAAAAATGTCACAGCTTCCATGCGCGGCAAAGAAGAAGCCCACGATTACCGCTACTTCCCAGACCCTGACCTTGTCCCCTTAATTGTGGATGACCAGTGGATAAGTGACGTCTCCACCACCATGCCAGAACTACCGGATGAAAAAAAGCAAAGATTCATAACTGAGTATGAACTATCTGATTATGATGCAGGCGTTTTAACTGCCAGCCTGGACATGGCAAATTTCTTTGAAGATACAGTCAAACCGTTAAAGAATATAAAGCAAGCTGCCAACTGGACCATGACAACACTTATGGGCATGCTCAATACCAAGGGGCTCGATATAAACCAGTCTCCTGTATCAGCCAAGGCTTTTTCAAAACTGCTTGGGCTGCTTGAAGGCGGAAACATCAATGCCAATGCTGCAAAAACGGTTTTTGAAGCAATGGTCGAATCCGGCGATCCTCCTGAATCCATCGTCAAAGAAAAAGGGCTTGAACAAGTATCTGACCAGGGTGAACTTGAAGCCATGGTTGATGAAGTCATTCAAGAGAACCCAACAGAGGCTGAAGCTTACAGAAACGGGAAAAATAAGCTATTCAGCTTTTTCATGGGCCAGATAATGAAAAAAACCCGGGGGAAAGCAGATCCCAAAGTGGTCACCCCCCTGCTAAAATCGAAATTATAAGGAGTATTAACGTGAAAAACCGGAATGTTTATTTTTACAGCATCCCTGTCATTTTTACCCTATTATTCACCTTTTGCCTGACAGGTGTCCAGGCAAGCACCCCGCAGAGTTTTGCAGTGCTGCCTTTCACCATCCACGCAGACAAGGACATGAGCTATGTCAAAAAAGGCATTTCCAGAATGTTCTACTCACGCCTGTCATGGCCTGAAAAAGTGGCTGTCATTCCGCCCAAAGAAATGGAGAAAGTTCAAGCTACCCTCAAGGATGTTTCAGGTAGCGAACTAATAAAAAAGGTGGCCCAAAAAACTGACGCCCAGTACATCCTATCCGGCACCATTACTCGCCTTGCCGGCTCATTCAGCATAGATGCCCGGGTTTACGACATGGAAAACAAAAGATACATGGCTTTCTTTGAACAATCTAAAAACAGTGATGAACTTGTCATAAAAGTAGACCGAATCGCTGCTGCTATCAACCAAAAGGTTTTTGACAGAACCACAGTTACCTGGGAAGAAATGGAACAGGAAAAACAAAAATACCTCAATGACTTGAAACGCAAAAATCCCGAACATCTTATGCAGGTCCCTGCCGGCTGGCAGCCTGAAGAGGAAGTTGGCTGGAAGGTTTGGAAATATCTGTTCTAAATTTCATAGTTTAAAGATAGTATTAAAACCAAACCCGGTCATAAATATGTGGCCGGGTTTTTATATTGGTAATAAAGCTACCATAATAAAAGAGCTTATTTTCTTTACCGAAAACTCAACAGCACATTTAAACCGTTAATTAAGAGCAAAAGATAGGCCCCGCAACAGCTATCTTACGGTTAACAATTTTGCTATAGCGGTTTTCAAAAATATAAACCTTTAGAACCCAGATAGATTAACTATTGGAAGCGCCCTCAAATTAAGGTATTTTCGTTTGAGCCGGTGTTTGTATATGGGATACTCTTGTTCGCTAAGACATATTTTGAAAATTGCCCTAAGTATCATCTGACTTCCGGCAAACCTCTACTTCAAAAAATCTTCTATATTTTAAAAGCAAAATTATGCAGTTTTAAGTTTTCTCTAAGCGCAAGTAAAATAATTGAGACCGATATGGAAGGTCTTATTGAATTAAAAAAGGCCGGATGCTGTTTCCAGCACCCGGCCTTAAAAATATCAGGCGGATTATATGAAATTGCTTAGATTAGAAGTTAATCTGCCATTTGGCACCAAAATACATAACATCTGTATCATCAGTTTTGGTATCCATGCCACCAATTTCAGGAGTGATAAAGACACCTTCCGCCAAAAAAATGGTTGACTGGATATACCAAGTGGTAGCTTCCTGCTCTGTTGAGCCGCTTTCATCCAGTTCTGTCTGGGTAAAACCATAACCAGCCTCAAGATAGAGACCTCTTCTGATTTCATAACCAGCTACAATAAGACCGGCCAACGCATCGTTATCTGTAAGCCCTTTTTCGGTACCCGCTAGCCCGCCGGTTTCTGTAAACATCACACCATCACTGAGTCTGGCCAGACCGACACCAGCGCCATCTTTAACCTTATCGCTGGCATTGGCATATGTTGAAAAAACAGCCCCACTGGTAAAAATGTCTGCGAGATTTCCAACATTCTGGCCACCCCAGATATTGCCTTTAAAATAGGCTTTTCCAACGTTCAATCTACCACCTATAGCAAGAACATAGGAGTCAACGTCATAGTCATCTCCGCCTTCAGTAACCTCAAAAGTCTGATAGCCACCAGCTAAGTTGATATGCCCCCAATTAAAATCAATTTTATACTTGGCCTGAATAGCTGGGAGTTTGACTTCATTTCCTGGCTGAGCTGCTTGGGCATCAGTATTGGCGGCAATATATGTCGCAGCGTCACCGCCACCCCCAACCCAGGCACCCAGTCCTGCCAAAGTTCCAGTATATGCATAATCGTAGTGAACCAAAGTCCTTGGTTCAACAGCAGCAATCTGAAAGTTACCGAATTTTAAGCGAATCATGGTCTCACGTTTGCCATACAGCATACCAAACAAGCTCATGTTGGTGTCGCCATCATCCATGGCATAGATATTATAAACCTGGTTGGAATATGGCATCAGCAACGGCGTATAATGCTGACCAATACCTAAAGACCCAGCACCAAAATTCCACTCACCCCATAGGATACGCAGGTTTGCTTCACCACTTTTAGCACCATACTCAAACCGGGCATTAAGCGAGTCACTTATCTTGATTCTGGCGCCAATACGGGCATTACCATTCAGATCCTGCTCATAGTTGCTAGTGTCTGACCCAGTTCCAGCAAAGGGGTTGCCGCCGGAACCTGTATCAAGCCAATTGTTATCCCAATTGGTGTAAAACGTAGAGACACGAGCTGAACCGTAAAAGTTCCATTCTGCAGCAGCCCAGGCAGAGCCTGTCATAAAGACAAGCAACGCAGCAATTACCATTAATTTTTTCATCTTTTCTCCTTTTGTTGAGGGTTGACACCCGCTTCCCCGCCTGATTTAAAAACGGTGCTCCTTTTAAACACCGGTTTTTTTAAAGGGAAAGACCGCATGTTTCTTTAATAAACAATGTTTACGAATCAATAAATCAGATACTTAGGTATCCTGTCAACACCTTTAACAACATTTTTTTACATTTCCCAAACAATTCAACATTTTCCTACAAAACTTATCAATATTTAAACAGGAAACGAAAATGTATAACAAGAAAGAGATCGAACAAAAAATAAAAAACGGGCTGATGATCTTAAAGGATCACCAGCCCGTTATAAATTCAGGCAGTCTTATGTGGGATAACTTCTAAATTAGAAGTTGATTCTCCAATGTGCACCAACGTAAGTAATTTCGCTAGAACCAGTTTCTTCGTAATCCACAACACCGATTTCAGGAGTCAGGATAACGCCGGGAGCCATGGTGATAGGCATATTTACGTAGTAAGAAGTTACTTCGTCATCTTCTGCACCAGTTTCGTCGAATTCATTTTCTGCGTAACCGTAACCGATTTCAAAACCGAGCATATCGTTGATGGCATAGTAAGCAACAATTCTGAAAGCCAGGGAGTCGCAGTCAACAACATCTGTGCCGTCATATTTAGCAAGACTGGTAACGTAATCAGTTACATCAGTAGATTCTACAGCATTACCAAGGTTACCAAGGTTCTGTCCGGTATGGGCAGAAGCATAAAGAGTCAGGCCACCGAAAGTCATGTCAGCGCCAGCACCAAGCAACCATGCATCAATGTCTTCATCATCATTTACTTCAAAAGTAGAGTAAGCACCAGTTACACGTGCGCTCCAGTTGTCACCGGAGAAGATGTATTTAGCTGCGATCTGGGGAAGTTTAACTTCAGTACCGTAAGTAGAACCTTCAGTAGGAATACCACCAACTACTTCAGCATAGTCTGTGCTAGGTTCTACCAGAGCAAGACGGAAACCGCCCATGATCAGTTTCAACTGAGCTGCACGGTAACCACCGAGTTCGCCAACGCCGCCCAAGGCATAACCGCGCCAAACCTGGTTAGAACCGCCCATGAAAGTGGGAGCCCAATCCTGACCAATTCTAAGAGAACCAGCGCCGAAGTTCCACTCACCGTAGATGAGACGCAGGTTTACGGAAGAAGAAGAACCATACTCAAAACGGGCAGACAGTTCATCAGAAACTTTGATGTTTGCACCGATACGAGAGTAGGGAGACAGCTTCCACTCAAGGTTATCAGCTTCAGCGTCAGTACCGTTAGTTTCTTCCATGTTGTAGAAAGTCCAAACGCGGACGTTTCCGTAAAAGTTCCAATCTGCTGCATAAGCTGCAGAGGAAGCAAACATTGCAAGGGCTGCAATGGCTACGAGTAATTTTTTCATCTTTTTCTCCTTTAATTAAATTAACTGCCTGAAACCTGTGAAACCCCTCCTTTTAATAGGGCTTCGCAAGATTAATACACTGTTTAATGATATTTTGATATATTTGTCAATTATTTTTTATATTTGCATTCACTATTTTAATTCATACGAAATAATATTTGAGCCTTTGTCTGCAGAGAATATCGTAAGTTTAGACCTGCTCACAACAGAAACAACCAGTTCATCATCACCATCACCGTCAATGTCAGCGATATCAAAATCAGAGATCCATCCTTGAACCGGCATGGTTTGAAAAACAGGTGCCATGGCAATACCATTCCATGACATGATTTCGATATGGCCTTCTTTGAACTTCTTTATTCGTCCAAATGCACCGCCGCCTACCTCGGTATTTTTTATAACTATTGCTTTGGCGGTTTCATCTTCTCCAAGGGTGTAAAACTTGATACGGGGATTTAAATACACCCTGTCCCGTTCGGCATCTCCGCCACCGGTTTTGGGCATCAGCCAAATGTTATTCGTTTTCCCGTACTTATG
>JAKSAU010000187.1 GCA_022361535.1 Desulfobacterales bacterium | reverse complement strand
CTTTTCCGGCAGGTCTTCAAACCTGTCATATGTTTTATACAGTTGATATAATTTTTCCGCTCGCACGGCAAACAGGGTTCCTCGCTTCAAGACCTGGACCCGCGCGCCGATTTCAAACATGTCTGCAGCCGGCGCCATGGCCACATCTGCCTGTTCAGCCTGGCAAAGCAGTTTTCTGACTTCTTCACAGACACCTGCTTCCACACAAGACTGGTTGATAGAGCCGGTCAGGATGTACGCCGCACCCATACCGAATGCAGCTGCAGCTGATTCCGGGGTGGCGATCCCGCCGGCAAGCCCAACACATAGCGGTGTTGAATATCCGTAAGTTTCCATGAATTCGTTTTTCAAGGCGATCATGGTCGGAAGCAGTGCTAAGGCCGGCCTATTATCCGTATGGCCGCCTGAATCCGCTTCCGCTGTCAGGTCTTGCGCCATAGGAATATGCTGGGACAGTTCAGCCTCTTCATTTGTGATCATTCCGGCCTCAAGAAGTTGCTTCACAAGTTTTTCCGGTGGTGGGGCAAAGAATTGTCGTGCAACTTCAATGCGGGAAACTTTTGCAATAATCCGGTTTGGTACAACAACGGTATTTGTTTCATCTTTATAAATGCCTTTGACCCTGTAATACACCAGGGCCAAGGTGATGCGTAAAAATGCGGCAGCAGATACCAGGCTTATCCCATGCTTTAGATACAGGTTTACTGTTGCCATCTCATGGTCCGGGTCACCTAAGCTGTGAATGAGGTTGAATCCAAAGGGTTTGTTACCCAGATCGGACTTTAGTTCCAGAATAGCTGCCTCGATCCGTTCAAGACTTAATCCGCCGGCTCCGAAAAAACCAACCATCCCATTCTCACCCATTGTCTTTACCAGGTCAGTTGAAGATATTCCATTCGCCATGGCGCCTGCTACATAAGGATAAACCAGCCCGTGCCGTGTTTTGAATCCCTGGTCGCCCAGATCTTTGGGTGCCAGAGGCGGAAGGTAAGCCTGGTTAGATGATAAAGGAAATTGGGCCTGTTCAAGGTCAGAAACTCTATATTCCCCATTGGTATTTGTAATAAGTCCAGGGTGGCTAAGCCTGGCAATTGCTTGGTTCAGGTCGGATTGAGATGTCATAAGTTTCTCTTTTATTTCAAATGCTCCCGGTAGATAAGGATGCCTAATTCTAAATATTTATAAAGCGTAAATAGTCCCTGCTAATATCACAGACATGGCAGAGGAATCAATATTCATTCCCCTGGTTCACAAGGGAAACGGTTGCCTTGGCAGATGATTTTCTCCCTACCCATTTTTTAACCACGGCAGAAAGCATCTCAGGTCTGATGGGCTTTGGAATATAATCATCCATTCCGGCTGCCAGACATCTTTTCCTATCTTCTGTCATGGCATTTGCTGTCATGGCAATGATGGGTACGTGTGGATTTAAACGGGACTCAGATGAATCACGGATGATTTGGGTGGCCTTAAATCCGTCCATTACAGGCATCTGGCAGTCCATGAGCACCAGATCAAATTGATGCTCTTCAAGTGCCTGTATAGCCAATGCTCCATTTTCGACAGTTTGAGTATTATAGCCTAACTTTTTTAACATTCCCTTTGCGACTTTCTGATTAACGGGATGGTCTTCGACGATAAGTAAGGTGTGGTCTGCATTTTTAAGTGAACGTAAGCTGTGGTGAGTGATCATGCTCTGATTTTTTTGCTGAAAAGGAAGCTCTTTTTTGATCATGATCAGGCAATTGTACATATCGGAATTTATTACAGGTTTTGTGAAGTATCCAACCACGCCAGAATTGCTGAAAGATTCTGCTTCTCCACGCTGCCCTGTTATGGTGACAACGACCATGGGAACCGGTAAAATACTGTCGTCGCGGTGAATTGTTTTGGCCAGTTCAACACCTGGCATATCCGGCAGTTCGGCTTCAAAGATAACAAGCTGGTAGGGTTCGTTGAACTCTGTTGCCTGCCTTAAAGCCGTAAGGGCCTTATTCGCATCATGAAATAAATCCGTGGAGACCGACCAGGAATCAAGGGTCTGTTTTATGGTCTGGCCCGAAAGGGCATCTGGATCAATGACCATGACCTTAAACCCGTCAAATTCATTCATCGTTTTATTCAGCGTATCCCGGGCTGTATTTTTTACCTGGATGGTAAATGAAAAAACAGTGCCTTGAGTCTTTTGACTGGTAACATTTATACTGCCTCCCATCAGTTCTGTTAATTGCCTGCAAATGGCAAGACCTAATCCGGTTCCCCCGTACTGTCTTGAATCCGAGGAATCAATCTGGGTAAAATCCCTGAACAAAAGGGCCTGCTTCTCTTTGGCGATACCTATTCCTGAATCCTTGACAATGAATTTTAATAAACTGTGCGTATTATCTTTTTTAACCAGTTCCGTTTTAATAACAATTTGTCCCTCCGGGGTAAACTTGATGGCATTGTCAACAAGGTTGGTCAGAATTTGACGAAGCCTTCCCGGATCTCCTTTTACAAAAGCCGGAAATCTCGGATCGGGTTTGAATACCAAATCCAGGCTTTTTTCCCGGGTTCGGTATCCCATGGCATAAATAAAGTTGTTTAAAAGGGTGTGAAGGTTGAAATCAACTTCCTCCAATTCCATTTTACCGGCTTCAATTTTTGAAAAGTCAAGAATATCATTAATCAGGGTCAATAATGATTCGGAACTTTCTTTGACTGCCATGGCATACTCGGTTTGTTTTTTGTCCAGCTCTGTGTCCATCAGCAGGCGGTTCATTCCAATGACACCGTTCATAGGTGTCCGGATTTCATGACTCATGGTCGCAAGGAATCTGCTTTTAGCCAGGTTTGCGCTTTCGGCCCTTTTTTTGGCTTTAACCAGCTTCCTGTTTATCAGTTCTACATCCTTTTTCTGCGAGGCAATCGTATTAAACATTCGCTTTTGTTCCAGTGCCAACACAAAGACAATACCTATTTCCATGGCCATATAACCTAAAGGCAGAGTCCATACATCTGCAGAAACAAATTCTTGTGCATATTTTAGGTCCCTTAATGCTGCAACTGCAGTTACAGAGAACGCAACTAAAATCAGAATGGACTCACGTCGCCTGGTTCTAAGATAATCCCAAAGCATAATCAAAGGGATAATAAATAGTCCCGGTCCGATCAGCCATTTTGAGAACACCCCGAACAGCACCTTGACTTCGGACTTACTTGTCTGGTTGAAAAAAAGAATGCCAATAACAATAAGTGCTACAAGTCCCAACAGATTGAGTAGGGGAGTTCTGGTCAAGGTTTTGGCCCTGATAAAGTCAAGTATAAAAAACAGTACTGTTATCAGAGAGGCGGTAAAG
>JAKSAU010000749.1 GCA_022361535.1 Desulfobacterales bacterium | reverse complement strand
TCAAATTGTTTTTTGATTTGAATTTGTTAACCCGTTGAATTGAGAAGGGGAAATTGACAGATGGAACGACGGGTTTTGATTCTTTCCGGATCAATAGGACAGAACTCGCACCCCCAAGGCTGCTGACTCTCACCAGGAGCCGGGCAGACATGATATTTCTCTTTGGCCGGAAGAATTGATTCATCGGTACAACTTTTGCCGGTTCTTCTCATAATACCATCCGCCTGGAGAAATATCTAAAAACAGCTCCCTGGTTAAGGACCATTCCGTAGAGTTGTCGAAGATGGCGGCTCAACTTAAGAGGATTGTTGGCCGTTTCCGAATCTAAACCGGCAGCCGGTTTTGCACACCGGAACGCAGTTTCTGATATTTCGTGGTTATTCTCAAATATCAAAAACTGTGTTCCGCCGCACATGCAGGCCACCCCGCTTCAACACGGTTTTAAATCAAGCATAAGTGAGATTGATGTGACACAGATAAAAAAATCCTTTGGCTTTGAATTGAGTGCCGCGGCCATCGGCTGAACCGGCTTTTTGGGTAGCTTTTGCAGATCGGCCATCTGGCACGGATTTTGTTACACTCAACCCTGGTTAACCGGATAGTTCAAGTTCAGACAACAGGAAATTCCAGGGATCGGCCCATCCGATCCAAAGGGTTCCAAACAGAAAAGGAGAGCCATGATACAAGATCAATTCAGCCTGAAAGATAAAACAGCAATCGTTACGGGAGCAAGCCGGGGCCTGGGAAAAGCAATGGCGCTTGCATTAGCGAAAGCCGGAGCAGATCTGGTGATAGCAGCGCGCACCGCAGCCGGGCTTGAAGAGACAGCCCATGATATCGAAAAAATTGGAAGGAAAGCCATCCCGGTCAAGTGTAATGTGATGGAACAAAGTGACATTCAACAGGTTATCAACACCGGGCTGACCGAATTAAATGGCGTTGATATCCTGGTTAACAATGCCGGTATCAGTATCCGTAAATCATTCCGCGATATCGAATATCAAGACTGGCAAAGACAGATGATGACCAACCTGGATGCTGTTTTTTTTGCCTGCAAAGCCGTGGGTGCCCATATGGTGAAAAAACGAAGCGGAAAAGTCATCAATATTGCATCAGTTATGGCTGAAAGAGTGAGCTACG
>JAKSAU010000775.1 GCA_022361535.1 Desulfobacterales bacterium | reverse complement strand
GGGTTTCGGAAACCCTCGATCCTTACGATCCACAAATCCTCGGACGCATGTATTACTATGAAAGCCGCCAAATTAAGATGGCGGCAAAGATTGTATCAAACACACCGCATGGCTATTCCTGGATCAATACGTATATGCCCAATAGTCCTGCGTCAGATTTACAAGTATACCTTGAGAACATTAATGCCTTAAGGGATGTGGCGCACCCAACGCTTACTGCCGACGAGTTAAGGATTGTTTTTGCAGGCGAAAATATCACATTAAATGGAACCACCTATTCTGGCTGGAATCTATTTGAGGCATCGCGTGATTACACGAACGAGAAATTCGATAACATCCGAGCCTTAGAAAACATCAATTCCCACGATAGTGGTACAAAAATGTACCCTCGTATGACGAGTAATGGATTAGGTATCTATTACACCCTGGGTAGTGGTGATGCTCGTGTGACGATGTATGCGAGTCGTACCTCGCTCGACGATGATTTCGGCACACCTGAGGAAGTTACGGGTTTAGGGACAAGCCCAATCATCATGGCAAGTCCGAGTTCGGACGGTCAAACGCTGCATATGGCCAAGAAAGAAGGAGATGGAACCTGGGGTATTTATGTCTCGCAAAATGGTTCGGTCAGTTATACTGCAGATATCGATTGGAATAGCGATGGTATCATCGAGGAAACGCTTACGAATGTTACCAGCCCATTTGCCGCTACACATACCTATGCGAACGATGGCATTTACGATGTTACCGTTACCATAACGGATAGTAACAATGAAGTTGTCAGCCGTACGGAATCCTTAACCGTCTATAATGTGGCACCCACAGTAGCGATCGATGGTGTTTCACCCATCGTCGATCTTGGTGACGAAATAACAGCACAAGCACTGGTCACCGACTCCGGCGAGAATAACTTTACATATGCATGGACAGTCACCGATGGCGATTCATTCACGAGAACGGGCACTGACAGCACGATTACATTTACACCCGATTCCGCAGGTGACTATACCGTGACGGTAACCGTGACTGATGACGGCATACAACCG
>JAKSAU010000898.1 GCA_022361535.1 Desulfobacterales bacterium | reverse complement strand
TCCCCAATAGGGTTCTTCCATGGAGAGGTGACGTTGAGCGTATACATCGCCAGCTTTACGCGCGGCCTGTTGGTAGATCTGACTCTTGAACAGCTCTGCGGCTTTACATAACGGAGCGATGAAGAAGCCCTCATCGGTCGATTTGGGTTGCCAATCCTTCTTAAGAATGCGTTGGGCATGAAAATCGGCTGCTTGTTTGAGAAACCGTTCCCAAGCCTTGGTATTGAAACGTTGTTTACGCCCGACACGGATGGCATTGGCCAGATTATACATACCCTGCCCCTGACTGAGCAACTCCGGATCCGGACGCCAGAGACGCTCCCCCCACTTCCTGTTCTTGACATCGTACCAGGTATAGAAGCCTTGATCGTGGAAGCGGGTGGTACTGACAAAATCGAGTGAACGTTGCACCATCATCGGGATATCCGGATCGTCTAGTTCGTGACGTAAGACCTGCATAGCATAGCCCGGTGCCGCAGCTTGCCCCACCCAGCCATGTACGATATATTCCATCTCCGTACCGAACTGATTGAAGCCGACATAACCCTGGCCCTCAATCCAACGGGTTTTGGCATAGTTATACTTGCGTTGGGTGATGTCCAACAAACCGGGAAAGCTCGGATCCACTACGGGCTTGAAGATCGCCAGGGAACTGTGCACCGGTCGCTGGAATCCCCCCCCCTTATCTGCTACTGGGTAGACCTCCAACCAGAACGACTTCTCCACAACCTCTCCTGGTGGTATGGTGACATAGGCCTCGTCGTAGGCGGCAAAACTACTCTCTTGGTGCTTGCCTTGATAGGCTTTAATAACACCCTTCTGACCGTTCGCCGCGCAGGGCCCGGACAGCAAAGCCAGTTCCGTTCCTCGTTCCGTTGCCTTTGCCCCTAAGGACCACCACTGATCTTTCAGATTTGCGAAGGGAACCGTCGACGGCAAGCTATGCAAGGCCGCTCCCCAATACCCCCCCCCTTTTTCCCATTCCATGGCAGCGAAAGGCATCGGATAACGATGTTCTTCGAAGAAGGCTAATTCTCCGGCTTTGCCGTGCCAGACGGGGGTTCGACCACTCTTCTCGCCTGAGGGATTACCATAATAACAAACGCTCGGTAGGAACAATCCCTTGCCTTGTCCCCTGGTGAGAAAACGGACCGAGAGGGTGGCCAATTCCAGGGGATGTTTCCCAGACCAGGTGAAACGTCGTTGTCCTTGCACCATGCCATCGACAATACGATAAGCATCCCGACATTTCAATACACCCATCAGGAGCTTCATCTCACCGTAGAACAGGATCCAATCGTTGACGCGTTCGACCTTGCTC
>JAKSAU010001177.1 GCA_022361535.1 Desulfobacterales bacterium | reverse complement strand
GTACCGGTGAAGGCGGCTGCCCTCCAAGGCTGCTTCGGTCGCGCTTCCTTAAATATGTCATCCTCCAGATTGCCTCCGGGTATTTTGGCTGGGACGAAATCATCCATGCCATTCCTCACATGAAAGAAGACCCATGTGCCATTGAGATTAAATACGGCCAGGGTGCCAAGCCCGGTGACGGTGGACTTTTGATGTGGCACAAGGTAAACAAACTGATTGCTGCCATCCGTGGTGTCCCCCAGGGTGTGAGCCTGCCTTCTCCTCCGACCCACCAGACCCAATACTCCATTGAGGAGTCCGTGGCCAAGATGATCTTGTCCATGTCCATGGCCTGGGGATTCAGGGTACCGGTTTATCCGAAGATCTCTGCGTCTTCCACTTCTTTGGCTGTATTGAACAACCTGACCCGGAACGACTATGCTGCAGGGCTGGCCATTGACGGTGAAGACGGTGGAACCGGAGCGGCTTACTCAGTTTCCATGGACCACATGGGACACCCAATTGCAAGTTGTATAAGAGACAACTACCTGAACCTGACCAAGATCGGTAAACAGAATGAAGTACCCATATTTGCCGGCGGTGGTATCGGTAAAAACGGTAACATCGCTGCCAATGCCGCAGCCCTTATCATGCTGGGGGCATCGGGCATCCAGATCGGTAAATACGTCATGCAGGCAGCAGCCGGGTGTGTCGGTACTGAAGAAGACCGGTGCAACGTCTGCAACGTGGGCATCTGTCCCAAGGGTATTACCTCTCAGGACCCCAGACTCTACAGGCGGTTGGATCCGGAAGACGTAGCCCAACGCATTGTGGATCTTTTTGTCTCCTTTGACACGGAGCTTAAAAAAATTGTGGCTCCTTTGGGCCGCTCCACCTCCCTGCCCATCGGTATGTCCGATGCCCTGGGGATTGACGATAAAGCCATTGCTGACCGCCTCAGTATCAAGTACGTGGTGTAAAAGGAGGCAGATATGAAAAGCGATTATATATTCGTAGCAGGTAAAAGATCAGATAAAGACGGAGAAAAACGAATTCCCTCACGGGTTCTCGAAGAAATAATCCACCAGCATGTCAAGCGGGGCAACAGGAAACTGGAAGTCCAGGCCTTTGGCCAGCATGGTATTGGCGGACGGCTTTG
>JAKSAU010000356.1 GCA_022361535.1 Desulfobacterales bacterium | reverse complement strand
CCGGAACCCGGACTTCGGCGCCTCGGAGGCCTACTACGGCGACGGGGTGGTGACCGGCAGCGCCAAGGTGGACGGCCGGGCGGTGTACCTTTACGCCCAGGACTTCACCATCAACGGCGGCTCGCTCTCCCGCACCCACGCCGAGAAGATCTGCAAGGTGATGGACATGGCGATGAAGGCCGGGGCTCCGGTGATCGCCCTGAACGACTCGGGCGGCGCCCGGGTGCAGGACGGCATCGACTCGCTGGCCGGCTACGGGGAGATTTTCCAGCGCAACGTGATGAGCTCCGGGGTGATTCCCCAGATCACCGCCATCCTGGGCCCCTGCGCCGGCGGGGCGGTGTACTCCCCGGCCATCCAGGACTTCGTGGTGATGAGCAAGTCCAACAGCTACATGTTCGTCACCGGTCCGAAGGTGGTGAAGCAGGTTATCTACGAGGACGTGAGCTCCTCCCAGCTCGGCGGAGCGGAGGTGCACGGAGCCAAGAGCGGGGTGGCCCACTTCGTGGCCGAGGACGACAAGGCGGCGCTGTTCACCATCCGGCGCATCCTCTCCTACATCCCGTCGAACAACAGCAAGAAGGCGCCCTTCAGCCAGCCGGCGGACAAGAAGGAGCGGCTGAGCAAGAAGATCGCCGAGATCGTCCCGGCGGACAACCACAAGCCCTACGACGTGCGGGAGGTGGTGAAGGAAGTGGTGGACTCAGGCGTCTTCTTCGAAATCTCCGAAACCTTCGCGCCGAACATCGTCATCGGCTTCGCCCGGATGAACGGGGACTCGGTGGGCATCGTGGCCAACCAGCCGGCGGTGAAGGCCGGTGTTCTGGACATCGACGCCTCGGTGAAGGCGGCGCGGTTCATCCGGTTCTGCGACGCGTTCAACATCCCGCTGATCACCTTCGTAGACGTCCCGGGCTTCATGCCCGGCACCCAGCAGGAGCACGGGGGCATCATCCGCCACGGGGCGAAGATGCTGTGGGCCTACGCCGAGGCGACGGTTCCGAAGCTGACGGTGATTCTGCGCAAGGCCTACGGGGGCGCCTACATCATCATGAACAGCCGGCACCTGCGGGGCGATGTGGTGTACGCCTGGCCCTCGGCGGAGATTGCGGTGATGGGAGCCCGGGGAGCGGCGGAGATCATCTTCCGCAAGGACGCCCACCAGTCGGAGAATCCCGACGCCTTCCTGGCGGAGAAGGAGAAGGAGTACGAAAGCCACTTCTCCAATCCCTACCGGGCCGCCGAACGGGGCTACGTGGACAACGTGATCGTCCCGGAGGAAACCCGCCCCAAACTGATCCGCGCCCTGTCAATGCTCTCAGAAAAACGAGACAGCATCCCAATGAAAAAGCATGGATGTATGCCGCTATAAGGTCTAATTCGTAATGAAGCCCCCTGATTTACGATGTTCTGCGAGAGCAAAGCGGAAGCAAACTCGGTAAATCAGTTGGGGCTTCACGAATTAGACCGAAGCTCGCTTTCTCGCTCGTTCGCACAAGAACAACTCAAGAAGAACCCAGCAGCCCAAAACGTTCTGCGAGAGCGAAGCGGAAGTAAACTCGGTAAATTGGAGAGGCTTCACGAATTAGACCGAAGCTCGCTTTCTAGCTCGAACAAGAACAAATCAAAAAGACCCCAGCAGCCCAAAACGTTCTGCGAGAGCGCAGCGGAAGCACGAGGAGAGCGAGAGGAGTCATCGAACTCGTTCGGTGACTCCCGAGCCGACGCTGTGCACTGAGGGGCGAAGCTCCTCAGCAGCAAACT
>JAKSAU010000324.1 GCA_022361535.1 Desulfobacterales bacterium | reverse complement strand
TACCGCACAAACATAAATGACTGGTCATTTCTTAGGCACAACCATTCAAAATGGATATCGATTCTTGAAGAGGCCGGTTTAGTATTTCCCCCAAAACCATCCGGGCTTCCTCCAGGGCCAAACCAGGCGTTCTTAAACCCTCCAAAGCCACCTTTGATTGCCGGCCGTCATCGGCCTCCCCGCCCCCGTCCTGGTGACCTGGGTCCAAGAATAGTGCTCTTTGATAAAAACAAACAATTGGTGATGGGGAACACGAGCAAGGTACCAAACCTGCTTAAGCCTATCCCGGAAACTGGTCCGCCAATCGGGTATTTGGGATTTGAAAAAGCTCCCAAGCTTTCCCATCCCCTGGATATCCAGTTTTTAAAACAACAGAAAAAAGGGTTCTTTATAGCCGGGGCTTGTTTTCTGTTATGCTCTGTCCTGATTTCATTTCTAATGGCCCGGCACCTATTGTCTCCAATCCGGAAACTATCCAAGGCAACCCAAGCACTTAGCAGGCGGCAGTTTAACACCCGAATCCAGGTGAGTTCAGGGGATGAGTTAGGGCTTTTAGCACAGGATTTTAATCATTTAACAGCAACTTTGGAAGCGTATGAAATCCGTCAGAATAACTGGCTGTCTGACATATCCCATGAGCTGCGTACTCCCTTGTCCATCCTCCAAGGGGAACTTGAAGCCATCCAGGACGGTGTCAGAAAAGTAGACAAAACAACTGTGAACACCCTGCATTCACAAGTAACTCACTTGATTCGCCTTGTCAGTGATTTACACGATCTGTCCATTGCCGAGGCAAATGAAATTGCTATGAACAAAACCCTTGTGAGTATTCCGGCACTTCTTGCATCCACCCTGGATCAATTTACAGACCGATTTAAAAAAAGAAAAATCCAAATTAGCACCGATATAGATACTAACATTGAAATATCTGCGGATCAGGACCGGCTGGTGCAGGTTTTTATAAATATACTTGAAAACAGCCTTGTGTATACCCAATCACCCGGAAAGATCAAAATAACAACTAAAAGAAACAAAAAAAGCGTATTGATCCTATTTGAAGATTCTGCCCCGGGCGTACCTGCCCAGGTTCAGCCCCGTTTATTTGACAGGCTTTTCCGGGCAGACAAATCAAGAAACAGGAAAATGGGTGGCTCCGGTATAGGATTGTCCATCTGCAAACATATTGTTGAGGCCCACCAGGGAAAAATCCATGCAAAAGACAGTTCCCTGGGTGGCTTGGGCATTGAAATAATCTTGCCTGCAACAGATTAACCCAAAGGAAATTATAATGGCCCAGCCTCATATCCTAATTGTTGAAGATGAAGAGAAAATAGCTTTGCTGGTCAAAGATTACCTTGAAGCAAACCATTTCGGGACCACGATTATAAACCGGGGCGACCAGGTGGAAGCTTTTATTGAAAGAAACAATGTGAATTTGGTTCTTCTGGATGTCATGCTCCCTGGAAAGGATGGGCTTACCCTATGCAAAAGCATTCGTCAAAAGTCTACTATTCCGGTAATCATGCTGACGGCCAAAGTCTCTGAAATCGACAGGCTGTTAGGCTTGGAGTTCGGGTGTGACGATTATATCTGTAAACCTTTCAGTCCCAGGGAAGTTGTGGCACGGGTAAAAGCTGTTCTCAGACGATCACATAAGACGCCCCAGGAAAATGTTTTTACACTTGGCCCCCTGGTTTTAAACCAGGATCGACATGCCTGCACTCTTCATGGAACAAACCTGGTCCTGACTCCCAATGAATTTGGGATACTCAGGTTATTCATGTCCCATCCCGGAAAAGTCTTTTCCCGCGCAGAACTGCTGGACAAGGTTCAAGGGTATCAGTTTGAAGGATATGAAAGAACCGTGGACAGCCATGTGAAGAACTTGAGAAAAAAAATCAACGCCATTATGCCCGACATACAAATTATCCTGTCCGTATACGGTATTGGGTATAAACTCAACGAAAACGCCTTAAAGCAGACAAGTGCTGTTTAATCACAAGATAAAAGAAAATATTTATGATAGGCAGATCACGCTCTTGGCGAAGATCTTTTTTCCAGGAACGCAATAACTCTGGATAAAGAAAAGGTCAGGATAAAATATAACAAAGTTACAGTTATCCAGATCTCAAAGGTAAGGAAAGTGGCTGCCATCAATTCCATTCCCTGGAAAGTAAGCTCCTGTATGGAAATCACGGATACAATGGCAGAATCTTTAATCGTGGAAATGAATTGACCGGCCAAAGGAAAGGCCACCTGGCGAAATGCCTGGGGTAAAATAACCAGTCTAAATGTTTTAGGGCCGGAAAGCCCTATTGAAAAAGCTGCTTCCCACTGTCCCCGGGGCAACCCTTGTATCCCGCCGCGAACAATTTCAGATATATACGCCCCCTCGTAAAGACCCAAGGCCGCTACAGCAGAAACAAATGCATTTATTTGTCCCGGTTCGGCCAAGAACCTTGAAAAAACATTTTGGACGCTTGAAGGCTGGTTTCTAAGCCAAGAGTCGATGCCAAGCGCATCTAAAAACTGGCTGGAAACAAAGTAATAAAAGATAATGAGCAACACCAGTGAAGGAATATTTCTTACCACTTCCACATAGGTCCGGCTGACAAACCTTTGAAACCCGTCCCCCCTGGCACCCATGATGCCGGAAATTGTTCCGAGAAAAAAAGCAAGTATTGTTGACCAGATGCTCAGTTTAATGGTTGTGATAAACCCTTTCACCAAAATGTTAGGCAGCCATTGGCCCGTGTCTGCATCCTGGAAGATAAAATACCTGGGGATAGCAGACCAGTTCCATTCATAGGCCAGGACAGACCCCATCTTGGTCAAAAAAAAGGATATGGCGGCAATGATCAGGCCCAATGCCGCCATATCCACAAGGGTCAGTTTGTTTGAAGGTTTATTGAACAAGGCTTTCCCATTCTTTAGTTTCAAACCAATAGGTTTGTTTTTCTTTTAGGAAACCTGATGCATGGTTGATGAGAATCCAGTTGTTAAAGTAATTGAGTGCATCATAGTCCCCTTTGCGAAGGGCAAATCCAATAGGCTCTTTAGTAAAGTTTTCCTTGATGGGCACAAAAAGTTTATCAGGAAATTTGAGTGCATGAAAAGCTGGCATTGGAGCTGAAGAAACAACAGCATGAACCCTGCCTAAGTTGAGTTCCTGCAGCGCCTGGCTTTCATTTTCAAAGAGTTTAAATTCCGCTTTAGGCATAAATTTTTTGGCTGCCATCTCAGCTGTCGTTCCCATTCGAACGGCAATACTTACCCCTTTTTTATTGAAATCTTCAACGCTTGAAAACCCAGCAGCCTTTTTCTTATGTGCCACCATGGACATGCCTGAGAATTCGTAAGGCATAGTAAAATTAACTTTCAGGTTTCTTTCCGGTGTAATTCCCATACCACCGATAATCACATCAAACTTCCCTGTAAGCAACGCCGGGATGATACCGGACCAGGCAGTGGGAACGAACTCAACTTTTACTCCCATATCTTCAGCAAGCTTTTTTGCCACATCAATCTCAAATCCGATGAGGTTGCCCTGCTTGTCTTTCATAGCCCAGGGCACAAAGGTTGACATACCGACACGCAAAACACCTTGTTTTTGAATTTTTTCAATAATGCTTTCCAGGGACAAGGCTTTTCCTGTCTGGCCTGCAAAGGCAGTGGATACTCCCAGCATGAGACAGATAAGCAAAACAAGTATTTTCTTCATCTTGATCTCCTTTGATAGATAGAATTTAAAGATTCATTTAGAGGATAAACTTCATCCGTAGTTCCAGTTGTCTGATTAAAAACGAAAGACTTGCCGTTATGATCAAGTAGCATAGTGCCACAGCAAACCAAATTTCAAAAGTTAAAAATGTTTCAGATACGATTTTTTGAGCCTGCATAGTCAAATCGTATATGGATACTGTGGACACAAGGGCAGAGTCCTTGATCAGGGAAACGCTCTGGCCGGCAAGCATCGGCAAAGTTGTGCGCAGCATCTGGGGCAAAATGACCTTAAAGTAAATCACAGGCTTGGACAGCCCAAGACCTAAAGCCGCCTCTATCTGACCCTTTGGAATTCCTAAAATCCCGGATCGGATAATCTCTGAAGCATACGCTCCTTCAAAAAGACTCAATGCCCAGACCGCAGACCAAAAGGCTGATATATCCAGGACCGGCGAAATTACAAAGTAAATTAAAAAAATCTGGATCAGCAGAGGGGTGTTCCTCACAGTCTCAACATATATCCAGGCCAGGATACGAAGTACCGGAAAAGGAGAAAGCCTAGCGATTGCTGACAAGGTTCCCAGAATAAGAGAGAGAACCAATCCGACCCCTGAGATTTTCAGGGTAATGATTAATCCCTGGATCAGTATCCCTGGTATAATGCTTCCTTCCTGGATTGAAAAAAAATATGGCCAGATACGGTACCATTGCCAGTTATATTCAAGTCGCTGATATCCCAAGGTCATTATGATGGCCAGAACAGCTATAAACAGAGCAGATTTGATCAGATTGCGGGAAGGATGCATCCTTTTCCTTTTTAAGGTCGTCCTTTTAAAAAAGGAAATCATACCACGAATGGGCGCAACCTTAAAGGTTAAAACCGGTAAACCAAGGCAATCCCTGATACCAATACCGGCTTGTTCATCCCGAAAACAGCTGCCGTATTCCGGGACAAACAAAGCTACGTGCAAAATTTAAGCGCGATAAACAGCTACGGTTGGACTATTTGAGCGTCTTGGCTTATTCATATAGGCGATACTGTTCAATTTTCATTTTCAATCTGGCTGCCAGATAAGCATCTGATTCACCCAGTTCATTTAGAATCATCTTTGCTTCATTTTTATACTTGCGGATCTTATCTTTGTTCCAGTGCTTTGGCGGTGGCTGCAGATTGGTTATTCTATCTGAAAGTTTCACCATCCAGACCTCTTTAGGCTGATTCCTGATTCGTTGGATGCTATTTTTCATTTGTTCTTCTTTTGACTGCAAGGCAATATCTTTGGTTAAGGCCTGAACACCATCGGCAACACTGGTTCCAAAAATACTATTTATCTCTTCGTACGTAGTGTCTGTGTCCTCTAAAATATCATGTAAAACAGAACAGAGCACCAATAAGTCAGGATCATTTATTTGTTTACTATATGCAATTGCTGCCATTGCTTCCATTGCAACAAGACCGATATGGTTCATATAGGGAATATCAGTCCCTGGCACAAATTGCCCTTTGTGCGCGACAGATGCAAAATTCCATGCCTTGATATAACTTTCCTGGTTCCAGATACTCATAAAGAATTCTTACGCCTTATTCGAAATTGTTCTAAAGTTTAATTCCCTTTTATACTCATGATTGAGTGCTTTGGATTACTTTTATTTAATCGTCAGATTTAAAAAATCCTTTGGTACCCGGATCCTGTAAAAAACGATTCATCAGTTCAAATCTGCTAAGTTCATGGTTGCCAAGTTCTGCTGAAAAAGCATCGGCATCATAAAAGTTTTCAGGTTGGTCTTTTGAATATGTGAACTGCATATCAATAAACCGGCCGTCTTTGAGATGCTGTTTAAGAATACGGATAGGCAATTGGGTTTCTTTTAATACCCATATGCGCAGCTTCCATAATGTATCTCTGGAAGTGGTATCAAAAACCAGGAGATCTTCTGCGACCTGAGAATCAGAGATTACCAAATCCGTAGTATCTATCATATCTTCACCTGATAAGGTGTTGATTAAAAACTTAAGGCTGGTTTTACCATTATCATTTGCCCGCTGAATCATCCGCAAGGGGAAAAAAATAACACCAAACGCTTTGCCTTTTGTCCGGGTTTCCACATTGAATGCCTGAACACCGGTTTCATTGTTTATAAAGACAACATGATTGCCTGTGTGAATTCTTTTTTGCCCGTTTTTATTCGACCAGAATTGTGCAAACGCTGGCCGCTGATCGATATGATTCCTATAATAGATAGACAGGGAAAACCCTTTTATGATCCCAAACTGCTTTTCAATATCTGCCCATGTAGGCGTAAAGTTAATAAAGACCATTAAACTAACCAGAATCAGTCCGGCCAAACCGGATCCGCATGTCAGCATTATGGGCCGGGGAATTTTTGATAAAATCACATTGATCTTAGAATTATTTTCTCTGTAGCCCTTGGGTGACTCGTTCAAAACAGGGTGTGCAGACAGATCCTGTTTAAATCCATCCATCATTTTTTCTAACTTGGGTGATGGATCAGAATAATCATTCTTTGAAAAGCTTTGATTTATTTTACCAATAAAACTGTTATGCGTATCTTTTGATTTTTTCATACGGACACCCCCAATTGCCTGAGCCGACTTTTAAGCTTTGCTTTCCCTTTTGAAAAATGAGACCGGGCAGTCGATTCACTGCAATCTAAAACTTCTCCAATGGTTTTATACGCGTATCCATCGACAGCCCTGAGTAAAATCGCCTGTCCTTGCTTGGGCGGGAGCATTGATATGGCAGCCTGAATTGTTTTTTCATCATTAAACTGTATTTCCGGATTCCTGTTCCTGTTTGCAAGCAAGACCGATTTGATTGTTTCCAGATGAATTTCAAAACGCCGTCTTCGCATTTTTTTTCTAAGGTAATCGTATGACCGGGTAATGCAAACTCGAAGAATATATCCTTGGGGGTTTGGATGATTGATTATCGTTTCAAGTTTATGCCAGATAACCACCAGCACTTCCTGGAACACATCTTCAGCATCTTCAGGATCTCTGACGATCCTGGCAACCGTTCGAATCATCTGATCTTTTATCGGGGCAAGTATTTGCTCGTATAATTCATCTGATGGTGTTCCCAAAAACAATCTCCTTTGTCAAAATGATAATCAATCCCACTATACAACTGATCAACGCAAGTCTTAAGTAGAATGTGAAAAACATGTTTCATTCAATTGCGAAGATATACTTAGTTAACGTTAACAATCAAAAAATTGTGTAAAAATAAATTTACACAATTAATTCATTAAAGACGTAAATACTCTAAAGGAATTTAATGAATGAATTAATTATGTCAGCAATAAACAGATTGTATGAACACTGCTTAAAAGCTTGTGCAGCTTAATTTTAATACATGGAACCATAGGACTGATGCAAACCTTTTAAAAGGATATGGCATAACTCATGACAAAGCCTCAAAATAACAAGGCTTGGCTTTTTGTAATTCCGGCAATTCTGCTGCTTGGATTTGTTGCGGTCCTGCCGTTGGTAATGATTGTCAATTATTCATTCTATGATATCTTCCACATACAGAACAAGGTATGGGTGGGTTTAGAATGGTATATAGAAGTGCTGGGTTCCCCGCGTTTTTGGCAAACCTTTGGACGCAGTCTTTTATTTTCGGCAATTGTTTTGGGTATTGAAATTCCCCTTGGTATTGCAATTGCCCTGACCATACCCAAAAAAGGACCGTTAAGCGCGGTTTGCCTGGTATGCATGGCACTGCCTTTACTTGTACCCTGGAATATGATCGCAATGATCTGGCATGTATTTATTGCCATGGCTTACGGTTCAGGTTGGACATTAAAAATCATCCCTACTTGGATTTTCATTGTACTGATGGATGTCTGGCATTGGACAAGCCTTGTTGTCTTACTTTGCTATTCCGGCCTGACAACCATTCCTTCGGCTTTTTATCAGGCTGCTGCCATTGACGGCGCCTCCCGTTGGAATACGTTTTGTTTCATAGAGCTGCCCAAAATAAAGGCAGTACTGACCATGGCTGTTTTACTGCGGTTTATTGACAGCTTCATGGTTTTTATCGAACCCTTCCGTCTTAATGCAGGCGGTCCCGGCAGTTCGAGTACCCTATTGGCAATGGAGTTGGGCCAGGAAATTGTTTCGCAGGATTATGGACCAGCTTCTGCAAGGGCGGTCATCTATTTTATTCTCATTTTAATCATATCACTGGCATTTAAAAGAATTCTTGCAGCTCAGGAAGCTCGTAAAAGTCTTGAGTAAAATACGGAAGCCCCTATAACCATAGTTGAGGAATCAGTTGCTGACAAAAGGAAAATCTTATGCACGGCGGATCACAATCAAGTCGAGTATTTACGATTGATATAGCTCGATTTTATGCAATCACCCTGGTCTTTTTTGGGCATATTGCAGAAGAATTTATGGTGTTGAAAAATCCGGCAGGTGCTTACTTGTATAAGTTTACCTACTCCTTTCATATGCTGATTTTTCCTTTACTGGCAGGATACGTAGCAAAAGAGGAAGTAGCTAGCTGGCGAATCACTCAATTTATAAAGCATTGCTTTGCCACCCGCCTGGTACCCTTTATTTTTTTAACATTGGTGATGATGATTCCACCTCTTTTTTTTGATGGTAAATTCTACGGGTTACCCCTGCCTGAGCTTGCAGGATATTTAAGGGGACTTACGTTAACTGTTTTCGGGCTTCCTTCTTTTTGCATACCATCCTGGTTCTTGTTGATGGTTATCGGCCTTGAAATTGTTCATTACATCTCATTTCGTTTTTTAAAAGATTCCAACACAAAAATTCTTGTTGCTGCCGTGGTATTTTATGTGGCGGGATATTGGCTGAATTTAAAATTTGATATATTTAACCCGTTAAAAGGCCGCACCATCGGATGGAACTATTTTTTCATTCATGGTGCAATCACACTTTACGGTTTTTACCTGCTGGGTATCTTTCTTCGGCGCCGACAAGTTTTTACCCAAAAAATATCTACTAAGCTTCTTACACCTGCTGCAGTTGCTGCCTTCTTAATTGTACTTTTTACATTCCAGTTAAATAACGGACCTTTTAATTTTCATGTATACGACTATGTGGTCCTCATGTTTGCTTCATACGGCCATTTTCTACTCTTTCCTCTAACTGCCCTTGCAGGATGTGCCCTTGTTTTGTTTCTGGCTGGAATGACCCCATCACAGAAGACAATTGTCTGGATGGGCCAAAACACATTGCTTCTCATGTTTTTGAACGGCATTTTTTATCATTACATCAATCCTCCCCTGGCCGAGTGGATACTAAATGACGTTTCCACTTCAGGATTTTTCATTTTCAGTTTCTGCTGTATCTTCACCGTGGTGAGCCTGGCATTATGCACGCCTTTTGTTGAGCTGTTCAACAGGCTTGTGCCACAACTTGTAGGCAAAACAAAACAAACTGGACTACTTTTAAAAAAACCTTTGCATTTTAAATGGCTTCCGCAAACCGCATATATCACCTTCCTGTTCTTACCTTTGCTACCTCTTGTGTCTGTGAGTTTTCATTCAACCCTGCGAGGCAGCGCAGTTCCTGTGGGAGATCTTACTTTTGCCAATTACATTAATATATTTAAAGACCCGGTCATGACGAGTGCCATTATCAATTCCATCACTTATGTAACATTGAACATACTTATCACAATTCCTGTTGCACTTATGGCTGCGTATGCTTTTTCACGATATTCATTTAAGGGGGATAAGCCTCTCTTTTTTTGGTTTTTAACCTTGAGAATGACCCCGCCGGTGGTCATGGTGCTTCCTGTCTTTTTAATCTTTTTACAAATCGACCTTGTAAACAAACCCTTGGGGATCGCATTGGCACATTGTGCCTTTAATGTGCCTATTTCTATTTGGGTATTGGAGAGTTTTCTTTCGGCCATTCCCAGGGAAATAGATGAAACAGCTTTTATTGACGGATATTCCTTTTTCCAGTTTTTTACTCGAATTTTAATTCCGATGATGGCACCGGGTATTGCGGTAACAGCATTTTTCTGCTTCATGTTTTCATGGGTAGAGATTGTTTTTGCACGTATCTTGACGGTGACCGCCGGCAAACCAATCAGTATGGCCATTTCAACCCTATTTACATTCAGAACCGATTTAGGCATGGTGATGGCTATGACAGTACTTTCAATTTTACCCGGCGTGTTCATGGTTTACTTTGTGCGAAATCATATTGCCAAAGGCTTTATCATTAAATAGCCCGGCTCGAACCGAGCTTTAAGATAAAATGAATTAACTATGCAATGTCTGCAAAAAACATCGCGGTAATAATCTTTATAAAAGTATGTCCGGAACGCACAAACAATCATAAAGGAAATGGAAATTAAGTTTGGTCATCTGGCATACTCTCTGCAAAGAGTACACAGGGTTGACCTGACAGAAACCGTCTGAAAACTCACTTTCATAATGTAGACTCCTCATCTTAATACTCTTGAAAAGGAAATTTAACAGGGCATAATCTTGATTCTTTTCCACAAGCTCAGAGTATTACCGCATACCAGGTGTTGGGGTTGGGGACTTTCAGAGAAACCGAGCTAAAATACCATTAAGGCTTTCTTTATAATTACTAAATTACAGTTGCTTTTTATTCTCCAAAGCGATTAATAAGGCACCAATGGCATTGCCCACTTCATAGTGATCAGGAAAAATAACCTCGGTATTCAGTCGTTCCCCAACAGCTGGAAGGAGTTTTTTAGCTGCAGCACCAATAGCTATGATGGGTAATTTTAAAGAAAAATCGATGGATAGAAACCGGTGATTTTTACTTTTAACTAAAAAATCTGACATGGATAAACCAAGCTCTCTTCGAATGACATGGGCCAAAATCGCTTCTTCGATTTTCTGTGCCGCCGCATCAATCACTGCTTCACAAAACTGATCGGATGTGAGATTAAATTGTTTGGCCAAGTTCTGGGCAGCGTAAGCTGCAACCTCATGGTTGCCAAAATTCATTTGGCCAAGCGCATGGAGTGCGTCTGTTGGGGTAAAACCTACCTGTAAAATCAAGTCATTTTTAAAGAAATCATTAATCTTTTGTTCAAGCCCAAACTCAGTAAGGTTTAGTTCTTCTTTCAGATCTATAAATGATGCTCCGCCCTTTTGTCTTAATGCTGTAATCAAGGGATCTGAGTCATCAAACTGACAGGGGCTTTTTTCATTTAAAACAAGGTAAGTATGTAAAATATCATCGCAGGCAAAATTGAAGGAGTCAGGCACTTCTGGCACCATTGAAACAGGCATCACTCTTTTGGGGCCCACCTCTATTCGGTTCTCTTTAAATGATATAAGACTGTCTCCACCACAACCCACTGTATACATATCAACAGCATTCACATGGGTCTGCCATTTGCCTATCTGGCAGCCGTCTGTGCTGATAACGGGATAATTGTTGCGAATTATGGATATGTCAGTTGTGGTTCCGCCGACATCAACAATAACGGCGTCCGCAGTTTGGGAAAATGAAGAACCGTAACAAATGGAAGCAGCCGGACCGCTTGCAAACGTATCAGCAGCATGGTTGACCGCCTTTTGTAAATCCATTGGCTGAGCATCCCCGCGAATGACAACAAGGTCATTGGTCACAGACAAATCGGTCAGGGTACTATCAACCCCTTGCAAAAAGGATTGCATGGTGGGCAGCAGTCTGGCGTTAAGCACTGTCGTTGCCGCACGTTCCTGGATACCAGGAAGAGTGCTGGCATGGTAAGAACAAAACACAGGCTTATTGGGATCAAGCATCTCAAGTGCTTTTTTTGCCACTTTTTCATGTGCTGGATTTTTAATGCTCATGGCAGCGGTCACAGCATAGGCATCAACATTATCCTTGACGTAAAGCACACGGTCATAAAGCATTTCAATATCTATATTTTTTTCCTCTTCACCTAAATAATTGTGACCCCCTTCTATGTGGGAGACGGACACTGCAGGTAAATCAAAATGCTTCACTGGGCCAATCACAAATAGAGCCACTCTTGCCCCCATGTTTTCAATTACAGCATTTGTGGCAAGTGTTGTGGAAACTGCAATGGTAGTGATTTCTGAAGGATGGAGAGCAAGATCTGTAAACAGTGCTTTCAATACATTGCCAATTCCCATCCCCAAATCGGCATGGGTTGAAGGCGTTTTTGCTGATTTTACAACCTTTCGGGTACTGAGGTCTAAAATTACAGCATCAGTATATGTCCCGCCAGTGTCGATTCCCAATCCATATGATTTGCTTTTATTCATTTTTAACATTAATTTTCCTGGTTAATTGAGTTTATCTCTTCCTGCCGGGCAATGGTTAAGCCCACTTTTAAAATCACTTTGTTTTTTCCAGCACGGATTCCAGCTTTTCCACCTACGCCACTTGGGTGGTTGTGGCTGTCACCCTTTTAAACGTCCGAAACTCAATGTGGAAATAAAAAAAATAAAATTTACCATTACAATGGTGGCACCTGATGGATAATTCAAAATATAGGAAGCAAAGATCCCTACTATTACGGAAAGGATCGAGAACATGCCTGCTAAGGCAATTGTTGTTCGGAAACTCTTTGTGATCTGTAATGCCGTAATTGCGGGCAAAATGATCAGGCTTGAGACAAGCATGGTGCCGACAATCTTTATACCCATGGCCACAATCAGAGCCGTTAAAACAATCAGAATCCTGTTTACCGCTTTAACTTTAATCTTTGATACCTGGGCAAATTCTTCATCAAAAGTGGTTGCAAATAAATCATGATAAAAAAGAATCGTGATTAAGACGACCAGCAGTGAAAGGCTGCCAATTATCCAAACCTCAATCCGACTCACTGAAAGTATATTGCCAAAGAGATAACTAAAAAGATCGACATTAAATCCTCGGGCGGTTGAGGCAATAATCACGCCCAAGGCAATGCCGAATGATGAAACCAAACCAATGGAGGCATCGCCATAGACGTGTGCTTTTTCTTTTAATTGCAGAATTACTAGCGACGCCAGTGTTACCAGTGGTATGGAAACGATCATGGGTTGGGCATCCAATAAAAGGGCGATGGCAACGGTAGCGAAACTGACATGGGCAAGCCCGTCACCAATAAGGGAAAACCTTCGTAGCACTAAAAAAACACCCAAAAACGAACAGCCCAAGGCCATGAAACACCCTGCAATCAATGCCCGATAAATAAAAGCGAACTGCAGGGCCTCAGTAATTTGCTCTATAATACCGCTCATATGTAACTTTCTCGATCAATTCTGCCTGTAACCTAAAAATTGCTGTTCTTCTTTGAAATAGCCCGCCATTGCCTCAGAATTGCAATACGCCTCAAACGAGCCACAAAATATAAGGCGCTGATCCAGAAAAATCAGCTTTGAAGCGTATTCACCAACAGAGCCGATATCATGGGAGATCATGAGGATCGTAACCCCATGGTTTTTGTGTAAATCTGACAGCGTAGCATAAAAGGTTTCCCGTGATTGTGGATCAAGCGCGACAGTGGGTTCATCTAATATGATAACCTGCGGTTTGTGCACCAAGGCACGTGCCAACAGGGCACGCTGCTGCTGGCCGCCGGAAAGCTTACCGATCAAACGATCCGCAAGGGGAGCGATGTTCAACAATTCCATGGCGTTTTGTGCGTCTTCATAGTCTTTTTTTGTCAGATATTTTGGGAACTTTTTGCAGCAATAGACCCCAGAGACCACGATTTCCCGCACAGTTGCAGGAAATCGTTTGTCCAGGAATGACAATTTCTGGGGAAGATATCCGATATGCTTGGCTCGCAAAAATTCAGATAATTTCTTTCCTTGAAATAATATGTCTCCTTCGAAGGCCGTAAGGCCTAACAGCGCTTTAATCAGAGAAGTTTTCCCTGATCCGTTAGGCCCTACAATACCCACGTAATCACCGGCATTAATGGTGAAAGAAACCTGGGAGAGCGCTTCCATTCGACCATAACGCACACTGACCGACTGTGCCTCTATTAGTTTCACTGAGCTTCCAGTCCTACTCTTAATTTTTTCAGATTATCTTCCATAATTTCAAGGAAGGTGATTCCTGCTTTAAGTTCCTTTTTGCTCACATTATGCGCCCCATGCAAAAGTTCCAGGGTTGCACCGGTTTCTTCGGCAATAATCCGGGCCACTTTTGGATCTATCAGCTCTTCATAGTAGATATATTTTTGGCCAGAGTCGCGCATCTTTGTAATCAGCTCGCCAATGGCCTTGGGAGACGGTTCTGCATTGGGTGAAAAACCCGGATAAGGTGATTCGTGGTTCAGTCCATAGCGCTTGGCAAAATATCCAAATGCAAAATGGCCGCCGTATATGATGGTCTTGTGCTTTGCCGTTGAAAGTGTCTTGCGGAAACGTTCGTCCAGATCAGCCATTTTGGCTTTTAAGGCTGCTGCATTATTGAGATAAAAATCTTTATTGGCAGGATCTTTTTCAACAAACGCTTGTGCGATGGAATCAACCATTTTCTGGGTATTGTCTAAATCCACCCAAATGTGTGGGTCTTTTCCACCATGGTGATGGTGGTGGTGGCCGTGACCTGCGTCAGGCTCCTGCGCGATGGGTTCAACATCATCTCTATCCGCGTTTTTAAAGAAATGTTCATCGGCTTCAAATTCAAAGGGCATATGTTCTGTAAAGAAAGTGTATACCCCTTCTTTTTCAATGACGACACGGAATTTGGTGATTTCCTTATTGGAGTCAAAGATGACTTGGTAGGCCTTGTTGTCGTTTGCTGAAAGGGTATCACCGTGAATCCTTTCAATGACAGCATCTGATTCTAAAAGCGTTCCGGCTTTTCCCTCCAGATCCTCAATTGTCGCAACACCATTCGCAGTATTGGAAAGCATAACCATCTTCATCTTCGGATCTGCGTAATCCCCATCAACCTTTGCAAATGTCCACGCATATTCACCAGTGGAAAGTTTAAACGCGCCAGCCCACTCAAACGCATGCCCGCCGCCATGGCCCTCGGCGTGATGACCGTGGCCGTGACCCGTTTCAGGCTCTTGGGCAATGGGTTCAACATCAACTCTGGCGGCATCTTTCAAGAAATGATCATCGGCTTCAAATTCAAAGGGCATGTGTTCTGTAAAGAAAGTGTATACCCCTTTTTTTTCAATAACGATACTGTATTCTGTGATGTTCCGGTTTGGATCAAATACCAATTGAAAGGCTTTGCTTTTGTTTGCTGAAAGGCTTTCACCGTGAACCTTTTCAATGCTGTTATCTGATTCCAGGAGTCCTTCGGCTTTCTCCTCTTGCTCCTCAATGGCCGCAGCACCATCCAAATGACTTGAAAGAACAACCATCTTCATTTTCGGATCTGCGTAATCCCCATCAACCTTTGCAAATGTCCATGTATATTTGCCAGGGGAAAGCTTGAAAGCACCTGCCCATTCAAAGGCATGGTCGCCGCCGTGATGATCACCATGATCCGTTTCATCCATCAGGTCAACCCCTTGACTTGAATCAACAACCGTAAGCTTGTCATTGGATATGCCTTTGAGCATATCCTCTGCCCAAGGCTCCATATACTCTCCGGTGTAAATAAATACATCAGCTTTTTTGATGGTCACAATGTCTTTGGGTGTCGGTGAAAAAGCATGGGCCTCAACTCCCGGAGGCAGTAAAAAAGTAACGTCCACTTTATCTTTGCCCACTTGCTTTGCAAAATCATAGGTTGGGAACAAGGTGGCAACTACAGATAATTTCTCAGCCTTGCTCTGGGCTATTGTGCAGAAGACACATAGAACAACAATACCCACGGTTAAACTAATTTTTTTTAACATGATAATCTCCGTGTAACGTCTTAGTTAGAAATGAAGTTCGTTTTTTAATTAAAAAACATATACATTGTCAAAAATACTGCTTGCGGGCATGCCATGACGAACACTCAGACTTTGATCAACCAACAGATCCTTTTACGTAAGACATGCTTTAAAACCCTTATTCAAAAAAGCGCGGTCAAGGTTTCGGCCGATAAAGACCAGGTTATTTCGGCGCTCTTCTTTTTCCCAGGCCCGATCAAAACTTCCTTGAAAGAGCATATGGACGCCCTGAAAAACGAAACGCTCGGGATGATCTTTGATGCTCAAAACACCTTTCATGCGGAAAATATCTTCCCCTTGTGTTGTTAGCAACACCTTCAGCCAGGTTTCCAGCATCTCCAGATCCAGGTCTCCTGGAATGGTAATGCCCACAGATGTTACCTCCTCGTCATGCTCATGTTGATGTTTGAACTCTTGAAAAGCGATTGGTTCGATGGGTTCCATTCCATTACAGATCCGGGCTTCGAACTCATCCGCATGATGCTCACAGACCAAGACGTATCTGCCTGGTTTACGGATACCCAGTGTAACCGTGGTTTCTACTTCTCCCATCCTGAGCCGCCAAAGCTTAAGTCCTGGCGTTATAGCTGTTCCTGGATGCACGAGATATTCTGCATCTGAGAAAACCACATCAGCCGTTTGGATGACAGAATCAGGTACCTTGTCGGGCTCACCGAGAACTGGTAGTAGCGCCATATTCACAAAACTGTCAGGCCCCGGCTTAAAGATCCATTCATAGGTACCGGCATGAAACTGGTAGATGCCCGCCCATTCAAAAGGATACTCCGGTTGCAGAAAATCAGGGGCAACGGACAAGGCCCGGTCTAGTTTGAATCCCTCTTGATTGAGTACCTTATCCATGTCAATCTTAGCATTGACAGTGCGGTGAATGGCTGCGGCGGCGTTCACACTGCGGATTCTTCCCTCTAATCCCCTCAGAAATGTTTCATCCACTAGATCCGCTTTGTTCAGTAAAACCACATCTGCAAAGGCAATCTGTTCTTTGGCCTTGTCGTTACCGTCGATGTGGGCTTCGATGAATTTGGCATCGACCAAGGTGATTACCGCATCAATAGTGAGAGAGTTCCGAAGGGTCTCTTCGAGGAAAAACGTTTGAATGACTGGCCCCGGATCGGCAAGTCCAGTGGTTTCGATCAGGATATAGTCGAACTTTTCACGCCGCTCCATCAGGCTGTTCAAGATGCGAATCAGATCTCCCCGGACTGTGCAGCAGATGCAGCCGTTATTCATTTCAAAGATCTCTTCTTTGGCCCCGATGACCAGGTCATTGTCTACGCCCACTTCGCCGAATTCGTTCTCGATCACGGCAATGCGTTTTCCATGATTTTCGTGCAGAATCCGGTTGAGTAGAGTGGTTTTCCCGGAACCCAGGAACCCGGTCAAAATGGTCACCGGAATCCGCTTGGCGGAACTATTTGAATGGGACTTTTTTGATGTCATGGTCTACCTAACTGTATCATGTCTAATTGATGGCTTTTCGATAACGCAAATGCATTTGCAACAATGTATGTGTAAAACCGGCCTTTGTCAAGATTGTTGCGAGACCACTTGCAATATTATGAGGAAAAATCTAAGCTTGAAAAAATGGAGGATCAACACGTTGAAGCGAAATACAAAAAGGCGTAATACTACACAAAGAACTGCCATAGAGAATGTCTTTAGGCAGCATGAAAGGCCACTTGGCGTTGATGAGATTTTAAAATACGGCCGCAGGCTCGTGGCATCACTTAACCAGGCAACGGTTTATCGGAATCTCAAGATTCTCGTGGATGACGGGTGGTTGAAACGCATCTCGCATCCATCTTTCGGCGTTTTGTATGAACGCACGGGAAAAGGTCACCACCACCACTTTCATTGTCGTCAATGTAACCGGGCCTTTGAACTGCCTGGCTGCGCCTTGAAAGAAGATAATATTGCACCCGATGGATATATCGTGGAAGACCACGATATATTTTTGTTCGGTGTCTGCCCGTCTTGCGCATTGGGCTAACCAGTGATTTTTCCCATTCAGCCGAAGACATCGACCGAGATTTTCCACAACCATAAGTATGGCCTTTCAATCTGATTTAAAGGATCTAATCAAAAATTTTATGCAGCGTTAAGGTTTAAAATACCGACAGATTGATGGATCAGGCTTGAGGTCTTTAGTGTTTTCCAGTATCTTCGGTTGGTGTTTTGATTTATTTAAGGAGCCAGTTGAGTATGCACCAACATGGATATGTGGGCCGTAAAATGCGGCTGCCTGCCCTAAAGGAAAAACCGGCACTGGTTATTGCCGCTTTCGGAAGTACCAACAGGGCAAGGGCTGCCCTTGATCTTTTCAATAAAAAATTGGATGAGCACTATCCAGATACCACCGTCTACTGGGCGTATACTTCGGAAATTATCCGTAAAAAATTAGGGCTACCAAGCCTGCAGGAAACCTTGGCAAAAGTGGAGGCTGACGGATATCGTAAGGCTGTGGTTCAACCCCTTCACATTTTTCCGGGTACCGAGTATCAGCAGTTGGCGGAAACCTGCAGTTTTTTCCCGGGGTTGCGGGTGTTTCTCGGTGAAACCCTTTTCCACCGATGGCAG
Organism: Desulfobacterales bacterium; assembly: GCA_022361535.1. The sequence continues at coordinate 8,413 of JAKSAU010000324.1, read as the reverse complement.
TTTATCAAACAGATCATCAAGGCGATTCAACCTGAATTCTTAAATTCTGAGGAAGGGCTCAACCTGCTGGCCATACACGGGACTCCCTTGGCCGCCGATCCAGCTAACATTATTTATACGGGCTTTGAAAGATTGTTGTCCGATCTCTATCTAAATGTTGTAACTGCCTCGGTTGAAGGGATACCGGATCATGAGGCCGTCTTTGCCAGAATGGAACGGGAACAGTCCGCTGCCCGTTACAAGAGAATCAAGATCATCCCCATGATGTATTTTGCAGGACTACACGCAGAGGACGATTTAATGGGGGAAGACGATAGCTGGCGAAGTTTGTTGGAAAAACAAGGGTTTGAGGTGGAATGCCCCACCGTCTTTATTGACGGCTATGAGCGGTTCAAAGGACTGGCCCATTACCCGGCAGTCAATGATGAGTTTATCAATCGCATAGAGCGGGCCCTGTTGCTGGCAAAACATTACTAATTACTTTGGGATCAGGGTAAGTGGCTCCCGCCAGGCTCTGATTCCCCCAAACATCTGTATATCAAATATATACAAAACACCGAATGATCCTACCCGCTTTTCTGGACGAGGAATTAGATTACTTTTCGATTCGGCAGGATAGTAAATGTAAGGTGTGACATATATCTATCATTGACCGCTTTTGAAAAAAATGTTCAACCACAAATATTTAGGGTGCAGGCTTACTTTAGAAAAATGGAGCTTTAATACCAGAATTTTTAGACGCTCTTTTTCTATTATGTCTAAATATCTTTGTCTTATCCCCCATATTTAATAGGACGGTTATCAGCTGTAAAAAATACCTCCTGACATGACACGATTAATATTTAATCCATGATCCAAAAGCAAAATGTCTGCGTCATATGAGGGGATAAGTCTGCCTTTTCCAGGAAGCCCGTAGATTTCAGATGGGGTTTGGGTGACAGGCCTGAGCGCTGTTTCAAAGGATGTATCAAGTTCCAGAACTAAATCCCTGACTTCTTCAATCAGGGATGAGCAGGTGCCCACACCAGCCCCGCATATTTGGTTATCCGGTCCGAATATAGGCAAACTGCCCTGGCCGTCCGATGAAAAGGATACATTCTCTATGGGAACACCCAATTCCAATGCATGTATCAATGCCCGGCTGCACCGGGTCCTGGGGTCATCCTTGCCTGCCACAAAACCGGACGCCGTCATATCGATGAATCCGCCACTTTTGGCCCAGTCATAGGCCTGGCAAAGCAGATCGTAATTCCGGTTTACATGGGTTGGGACCAGTTGCCGGGCAGGAATGTCACTCTGGTTGACGATTGCCTTTACGATGTCAAACGCTTTTTCCCCGTCACCGAGATGCAAATTCACCACCCCTGATTTTCCGGACAGCATCCCGCCAACCCGGGTGGATGAAGCAAGTGATAAAAGGTCCTCGATCCCTGGATGGGATGATCTGTGGTCGGCGACGGCAATTTCTCCGGTGCCTATGATTTCTTCCACCATCATGATGTCCGATTCAATTGAGCCGGTAAGGGTACGGACCGGTACCTGGTAAGAACCAGTCAGAATCCAGCAGGAAAACCCCTGTTTCCGGATTGATTTGGCCTTTGCCACCAGGTTTTGCATGGACCGGGAAAACCCGTCGGTTCCTCTGACGCCGATCACCGTCGTTACACCGGCCTTGATCAGTTCCTTGATTTCAAGTTCAGGGGTGCGGGTGTCGAATCCGCCCTCCCCGCCACCGCCTGTGATATGGACATGATTGTCCACAAATCCGGGAACAGCTGTCAGCCCACGGGCATCGACAATCTCCAGGCCCGGCAGGCTCTCAGGCAGATCAATTTTGTCTTCAATGGCGGCAATCCTTCGGTCCGCCACAAGGATATCCTTTTGGCCCATGGGTTGCGGGGAGAAAAGATCTACATTTTTAATCAGGGTCAGCATATCAGGCTCCTTTTTGGGCAGTCGTGTAAAGGTGGCAGGCCACACCATGCCCCGGCGCAGACTCGATAAATTCGGGATATTCCTCTTTGCAGATTCCCATGGCATGGGGACACCTGGGATGAAAATGGCAGCCGGCAGGCGGATTGATGGGTGAAGGGACATCACCTGAAAGGATTACACCTGCATCCCTGTTTTGAGGATCAATTCCCGGGGAAGCGGCAAAAAGGGATTGGGTATAAGGGTGAAGATGGTTTTCAACCAGGGTCTGTCTGTCTGCCATTTCCACGGTCCTGCCCAGGTACATGACCATAATCCGTGAGGACATGAATTCCACCACAGATAGATCATGGGCAATAAAAAGATATGCCAGCTTGTATTTCTCCTGGAGATCCAGCAGCAGATTCAGCACCTGGGCCTGGATGGAAACATCAAGCGCTGATACCGATTCGTCACAGATGATGAATTCGGGTTCCAGGGCAATGGCCCGGGCAATACCGATACGCTGGCGCTGCCCCCCGGAAAACTGGTGGGGATACCGATCCCGGTATTTGGGATTGAGACCGACCTCTTCCAGCAAAGCATCTACTTTGTCAGAAATTTCAGGTTTGGTTCCCCAATTGAAAATTCTTAAAGGCTGACCAATGATTTCCTTGATCCTTTTTCTGGGATTGAGTGATGAAAAAGGGTCTTGAAACACCATCTGCATATGCTGTCTGATTTGTTTCAACTCTTGTTTGGTCATGGAAAAGATATCTTTTCCTTTGAAGAACACCTGTCCCCCGTCCTTTTCATAAAGCCTGAGTATGGTCTTGCCCACCGTGGACTTGCCGCAGCCGGACTCTCCGACCACCCCGAGGGTTTCGGAAGAATGCAGGTCAAACGAGACATCATCTACAGCCTTGAGGGTACCTGATTTCCCCCAGAGTCGGTCTGATTTGACGGGAAAGTATTTTTTTAGTCCGGATACCCGGACCAGCGGCTCAGTCATTTTCATTCTCCTGCACCTGTTGTCCTGTTACATGGCAGCAGACCCGGTGTTCCCCCTTGATACGTGTTTCCCGGGGAAAAACGGTATTGCAGCGGTCAATTTTTAATTCACAGCGATTCTGGAATGGGCATCCCTGCCCAAGCTCAAGTAGATTGGGTACATATCCGGCAATAGCTTCAAGCCGCCGGGCGCCCCTGTATTTTTTATTGGACGGAATAGAGTTGAGAAGCCCCCGGGTATAAGGATGGGCCGGGGCTTCAAACAGGTCAGTGACCACAGCGGATTCTATTTTTTTACCTGCATACATGACCGCGACATCATCGGCCATTTGCGCCACCACACCCATGTCATGGGTGATGAGCAAAAGTGACATGCCTGTTTGAGCCTGCAGTTCCCTTATGAGCCTTAAAATCTGGGCCTGAATGGTCACATCCAAAGCAGTAGTGGGCTCGTCTGCGATAAGCAGGCCGGGTTCGTCAGAGGTCAGGGCCATGGCAATCATTACACGCTGGCGCATACCGCCGGACAGATGGTGGGGAAAGTCCATGACCCGCTTTTCAGGGGACGGGATACCCACCAGCTTCAATAGTTCGATGGAACGGTTCAGGGCCTCTTTTTTAGACATATCCTGATGCTCAAGAAAGGTCTCAATCATCTGGTCTTTGATCCTGAATACAGGATTCAAGGACGTCATGGGCTCCTGGAAAATCATGGAAATGCGGTTACCCCGGATCCGCCGCATCTTACGGTCGGATAAAACGGACAGGTCCCGGCCTTCAAAATTGATACGGCCCTGGCTGATACGGCCAGGATGGGAGAGCAGGCCCATGATGGAAAGAGCAGTAACAGATTTTCCGCATCCTGATTCTCCAACTAAGGCCAGTGTTTTGCCTTTATCCACTCTAAAAGAGACATTGTTAACCGCCCGGACAATGCCTTTGGGGGTTGGAAACTCAGTGATGAGATTTTCAACCTCAAGTATAGGTACGGTGGTAGTGTTTAATTGGTTTTCCATGGGGTATGCTCCTTAGTTTTTCAATCTGGGATCCAGCACATCCCTCAGTCCGTCACCCAAAAGGTTGAACCCCAGAACAGACAAAAGTATGGCAATACCGGGAAAGGTGACCACCCACCAGGCCGTGGCCACAAATTGTTTGGCAGAGGCTAACATCAGACCCCATTCAGGTGTCGGCGGCTGGGTGCCAAGGCCCAAAAAGGAGAGTGCGGCTGATGACAGGATGGCTCCGGCATACCCCAAAGTTACCTGGACGATGATGGGTGCCATACAGTTGGGCAGGATGGAAAAGAACATCAGCTCAATGTCCGAGGTGCCCAGGCTTCGCTCTACGAGGATATAGTCGTTCTCCTTTTCCGCAAGCACCTGGGCTCGAATGATCCGGGCAAACCTGGGGATCCCCACGATACCGATGGCGATCATGGCGTTACTCAGGGACGGTCCGAGGATAGAGACAATGACAATGGCCAGAAGGATATACGGGAAAGCAAGCATGATGTCCACCAGCCCCATGATGATGACATCAAGGGTGCCGCCGTAAAACCCGGAAACCAGACCCAGTGTTGTACCGCAGGTCAGGGATATCCCGATAGCGATCGCACCGATGACAAGAGAAATCCTTGCCCCGTAAAGAATCCGGGAAAAGATATCCCGCCCAAAGTCATCCGAGCCTAAAAAATATCCGTTCTCAAAGGGTTTGGACAACCGGTTGGCAACGTCCTGTACCAGGGGATCATGCGTGGAAAGCAATGGCGCCACCAGGGCGACAAAAGCAAAAAGGGCAATAATAACCAGTCCAAGCATGGCAGAACGGTTCTGTTTAAGCTGGAGCCAGTTATCATACCATATGGTATTTTCAAATCGATTCATCATATTCATACCTGATCTTTTAATACCTAATCTTGGGATTGATAAAGGCGTAGATAATATCCACGGTCAGGTTCACAAGCACAAACACCGTGGCAATGAGGATGACACCGCCCTGAACCGCCGGGATGTCCCGGGCTGTCACGGCAGCATAAAGCCACCGCCCGATGCCGGGCCATGAAAAGATCTCCTCGGTAAGGACAGCCCCTGCCAGGTTGTACCCGAACTCAATGCCGATGATGGTTACCACCGGCAAAAGGGCGTTTCTGAGTGCATGCTTGTAGATCACCTTCCGCTGGGAAAGTCCTTTTGCCCGTGCCGTACGGATATAATCCTGGCGTACCACCTCCAGCATAGACGAGCGGGTCACCCTGGCAATCACTGCAAGCGGAATGGTAGCAAGGGCGATGGCCGGCAGGGTAATGTGCTTGAGGGTTGAAATCAGATATGTGGGATCCTGCTCTTTGACCAGGTAGATCAGGCTGTCCACAAGGTAAAATTGGGTGATGGGTTCGAAAAACAGGCGAATATTCATTCGCCCGCCCGTCGGAAAGAGGTTGAGTCCCACGGAGAAGACCATAATCAACAGCAGGGCAAGCCAGAACACCGGCATTGAAACCCCGACCAATGCCGCAAACATCGCTGAAAAATCCACAACTGAATTCTGACGGGTGGCCGATACAATACCGGCCAGGATGCCTAAAATAGTGGCAATGACAATGGATATAAATGACAATTCAATAGTCGCCGGAAAACGGCTGAGAAGTTCATAAAGCACCGGTTCACCGGTTTTGATACTTTTTCCAAAGTCCAGCTGGACCACCTGTTTGAGGTATTTGATGTATTGGATGTGCAGCGGCTGGTCCAACCCAAGTTCCTGGCGCATGACCTCCACTGCCTCGGGTGTGGCATGGGCTCCCAGTGCCAGCCGGGCCGGATCCCCGGGTGCCAGGGACATCATAAAAAACACAATGGTCACCACCCCGAACAGGGTAGGAATCAAAAGAAGGAGCCGTTTGGATATGTATTTTAACATTGCTTTATTCCAGTCAGGCATCCAGGCCCCGGAATGCGTTTCAAAGCAATCCGGGGCCTGGGATATGTCGCAAGCCTTTTATTTCAGTCGGATGTGGCGCAGGACAAGTTTACTCGACGGATAGATGATGTGATTTTCCACATTGCTTCTAACCGGTGCAGTAAGAACACCATATGCCAGCATCACCACCGGTGCTTCTTCATGGATAATTTCCTGGGCTTTTTTGTACAATTCAGACCGCTTGGCAATATCGCTGACGGTCCTGGCTTCGTTTACCAGATCCGTGTACGCATCGTTGTTCCAGCGGGCAGAGTTGAGGTAGCCGGAGGTAAACAAACGGTGGAGCCAGTCGTTGGGATCAGGTTCGCCGCTCCATCCGGTCATACACATATCGAATTCACCTGCATCCACTTTATCCCAGTAAGTGCCGATATCATAGCTGACGATTTTTGCGTTGATGCCCACCTTCTTCAACTGGGCCTGCATGATTTCACCAACTTTTTTTCCATTGGGGTTGTAGGGTCTGGACACCGGCAGGGCAAAAAGCTCTATCTCGAAACCGTCCGGATACCCTGCCTCTTTGAGCAGAGATTTGGCCTTTTCAGGATCATATTCGTAGGCGGGGATATCTTTGTTAAATCCCCAGAGGCTGGGAGGCATGGGCATGGAGGCAGGGGTGCCGAGTTTTCCGTATACCGCCTGGATGATTTCCGCCTTATTGACTGCATAGTTTACAGCCTGGCGTACCAGTTTGTTGTCAAAGGGTTTTCTTTCCACATTCATGCAGACGTAGCCCATGGTAAGGCCTTCCTTGGACAAGATCTTGATGTCCTTATTTTTTGCAAGTTCCTTAAGGTTGTCGGCATCAGGGGGCTCAATGACATCCACTTCCCCCTTGATCAGGGCCATGCTCCTGGCTGTGGCATCGGGATACACTTTGAAAATAAGGTTATCAATCCCTGCTTTTTCGCCCCAGTAATCCTTGTTTTTCTTGAGCATAACATGGTCGTCTTTAACCCATTTAACAAATCGGAAAGCACCTGTACCCACTGGGTTCTTTCTAAAATCCGCACCGTATTTCTTTGCTGCTGCGGGAGAAACAATAGAGGTAAAATACAGGGTGAAGTTAACCATAATGGCGGCGTCAGCCTGGTTCAGAAGCACTTTTACCGTATGATCATCCACCTTGACAATATCCTTGATGATCCCTTTCTTTTTCAGGGAACCGTCTTTTTTGAATATGTCTTTGAAACCTGATGTATTCCAGTATTTCCAGGGACCGAACTTATGAAATGGGTGGTCTTCAAAATGCTGCCGGGCGAGAGAAAATACTACGGCATCCGCATCCATTTTTGTGCCGTCATGAAATTTGACCCCCTTGCGGAGAAAAAAGGTGATTTCCTTGCCGTCTTCGGATACGGTCCATTTTTCTGCAAGTGCGGGAACAATTTTTGTTCCCCCGGGTTCATAGGCCAACAGGGAATCAAAAATTTGGGAGGCCACAGAGGAGGAACCGCCTTCGTCTACGGCGCCTGGGTCCAATGCGATGGCAGCCTGGGCCTTGCCGTAAACCAAGGTCTTGCCGGCATGGGCAGGTACACAGAATGCAGCAATGGCCATTGCTGCAATAATAAACACACAGATTCGTTTCATGGGTAATCCTTTCATTTAGTTTAGTTCATTGGCCAAATTATCTTTGAAACGGGTAACATGGACCCGTGCCATTCTTTTTGCCTCTGTGCCGTCCTTTTGTTCAATAGCGTCCACAATGGCGGTGAGATCGGCTAAGTTCTGTTCCAAAACACCTTTGTCTTTTTCCGTGAAATGAACATCTTTGCCGATGATATTTTGGTGAATCATGTCGATTACAGCTTCGTAAATCGGATTGGCAGCAATCTTTGCAATTGCTTTATGCAGTTCGATATCGATTTCTATAAATCGATCCCAATATGAGTGATCCTGATCCAACAGGCTTTCAATCCGGGCCAAAAGAGCGCGAAGTGCTTCTATATCTCCGGCTGTTGACTTCTGGGCAGCGATTTCAGCGACAAGCCCTTCCACACCTTCCCTGAACTTGGAAATATGATCGATATCCACCTTTTTGAATTGGATAAGCATATTCAGGTGTTCGGATATTTTTTCAGTTCCCATTTCTTTAACAAAGGCACCGCCCCCGGCACCGATCCGGATGTCCACAAGGCCTTTCTGCTCAAGAATACGAAGTGCCTCTCTGATGGTCCCCCTTCCGGTGTCAAACATCTCTTTAAGCTTCATTTCAGGGGGCAGGGTTTCTCCGGGCTTGAGTTCACCAGACAGGATAGCGTCCTGAAGTTGTTCCACCACATCATGGAAACGCCTGTTCTGCCTTAACTTTTGGATTTTTAATGCCATGGGCTGTCCTTATTAAGTATATTATATTCCCAATAGTCTTAATGTCATACATTTATACAATAAGACTTATGTGTTTTTATTTGTCAAGAAAAATAATAGCTTACTTGATCTTTTTTTAGGAAATGGGTTAAAGGAGTTTGCCGTTGAATACGCTCAGAAAGCAAAATTTCGCTGTTAAATG
>JAKSAU010000850.1 GCA_022361535.1 Desulfobacterales bacterium | reverse complement strand
TAACAAATCTTCAGTAGCCATGCGTTTTTTGCCAGCAATCTGAATCTCTTTAACAAGAATATATCCATCACCTGTGGCTATTTTAAGAACTTTGTTATTGTCCGAAATAACCGTGCCGGGCTCTTCGTTGGATGAAGATATTTCGTAATCACTTTCGAATATTTTGGCAGTAGTAGGGTTGCCATGCACCGAGATGTTGGTCCAGGCAGCCGGATAAGGTGATAATCCCCTGATGAGATTATGGATTTCTATGGAGTTTTTAGTCCAATCAATTTTGCAGGTATCTTTAAATAATTTAGGGGCGGTTTTTAGCTCTGAAGTTAAGGTGATATCATTTTGGTTCATTGCTTTTGCTTCTCCTTTTTCGATGGAAAGAATGGTTTTGACAAGTAAATCAGCACCACAATTCATTAATTTATCGTGTACGGTTCCTGCTGTGTCAAATTCGGAGATGTCAATTTTAACCTGGTCGATTATTTTTCCAGTATCTATTTCCTTCTCGATGAAGAAAGTGGATGCTCCTGTTTTTGTTTCACCGTTTATTACTGCCCAATTAATAGGGGCTGCCCCTCGGTATTGAGGGAGTAATGAGGCGTGTAGGTTTATGGTTCCTTTGGGAGGCATAGCCCATACCGATTCGGGCAACATTCTGAACGCAACTACTACGAAAAGGTCTGCTTGTAAGCTTTTAAGTTCTTGTGTAAAGCTTTCATCTTTGAGGTTTGTTGGTTGCATCAGGTTCGGTAAATTGTTTTCAAGTGCATAGGTTTTAACTGCAGAAAAGTGTATTTTCTTTCCCCTTCCGGCTGGTTTGTCCGGGGCAGTGATCACACCTGCAATTTCAATTCCTGCATTTTTAATTCTATCCAGTGATGCCACCGCAAAATCGGGTGTGCCCATAAATACTATACGCATAGTGTTGGTTTAAATATATTTGATGCTAATGTAGTAAAGAATACTATTTGGAGCAAAGGCAAGATTCGGATTGAGATTGAGATCAAGAAAAGAAAGTCGTTTATAAT
>JAKSAU010001290.1 GCA_022361535.1 Desulfobacterales bacterium | reverse complement strand
CCTGATAAACTCAGCAAAGATGTAAAAGCTCAACTTGAAGCTGATAGTATTGGCCTTGAACCTTATGATGATATTGATAAAGCATTAAAAGGTCTTGGCCAAAAGACTGCTGTTCTGCTGAGTCCTGAGGCGGTCAGTGACCATTTTTTCCGTCTTGTAGACGCACAGGCAAAAATCATTGAAAAGCCCAACCCTGCCAGCCGTATGAAATGCATAAAAAACGAAGTTGAAATCAAGCATATTAAAGAAACGGCTGTTAAAGACGGCAGGGCAGTGGTAAGTTTTCTACATTGGCTTGAAACCGGGACAGAGCCTAAAACCGAAATCTCAGTGGCAGATAAGATCTTATCCTTTAGAAAAGAGCAAGATGATTTTATCAGCCCTTCTTTTGATTCGATCATGGCGTTTAAGGCAAATTCGGCCATGTGCCATTATTCGGCAACATCTGAAACAGATGAAGTTTTAGACCCGGATGCCATGTTTTTAACCGATTCCGGGGGGAATTACCTGACCGGCACCACAGACATTACCCGAACTCTTCACTTAGGGACGCCGGGTGAAAAAGAAATCAAGGACTATACTCTGGTACTCAAAGGCCATATTGCCGTTGCAACGGCAAAGTTTCCGTCAGGGACAAGAGGGTACCAGGTAGATACTTTGGCCCGGCAGTTTTTATGGAACCAGGGTATGGATTTTGGCCATGGTACAGGTCATGGGGTGGGTTTTTTCCTTTGTGTCCATGAGGGGCCTGCCAGGATCAGTCCACATCCTGTGGATGAAGCACTTAAGCCGGGGATGCTGCTTACCAACGAACCCGGGCTTTACCGGGAAGGTGAATATGGCATCCGCCTGGAAAACATGGTCCTGGTGGCTGAGGATGAAAAAAATGAATTCGGCCAGTTCTTAAGATTTGAAAATATGACCCTGTGTCACTTTGAACGGGACCTTCTGGATAAACGTCTTTTGACAGATCAAGAGATCGAATGGATTGATAATTACCACAGTCTGGTGTTTGAAAAGCTGGCACCGGGATTGAATGATGATGTCAAGGATTGGTTAAAAGCAAAGACACAAAAACTATAAACGTTTTGACCGGCCGGAAAAAAGGTTCAACTGATTTCGGGCCGGCCAATCTGATCTTTCCAATGTCTTAAAGGTTTCTTTTTTTAAGATAGCTTCTAATATTTTTTTACAGAAATCCCTTCTTTGCGCAGCAACTCGATTAAACCCTGATCACCTGCCAGATGAAGTGCGCCCACAAGGATAAACTCAACCTCGGGAGTGGTAAGCATCTGTCGGATTGCCGGCATCCAGGCAAGGTTGCGCTTAACAATAAGCGAGTGGTAGATTTCAGGATAGTCATTCTTCAATGGGGCTAAACTTTCTTTATACAGCCGTTCATTGTCCCCGGAACGCCAGGCGTGTTTCATTATGGGGAGCAGGGTCGGCAGGTTATCGATATCCTTGAGGATATATTTGATCATCTCATCCTCTTTGCCAATACCAATATCTGTTAAAAATTTGATCTGCTCAATAGGGGATTCAAAAAACTGGATCGGTAGCCTGTCTTGCATGGCTTTTTTAAAATAAAATTCATCCACTCCTGCCCCACCGGCGCCCAGCCGTTCTAATTCAGCTAATGTGAGAAAAACCATAACCATGCCAGGTTTAAGTGGGATCAAATTCTCTATGGGGATTCCCCTTTGTGAAGAAAACTCGGCAAGGGCTGAAAGAGTCGAAGGCTGAACCAAGGTCTGCAGTGTATTGCCATCACTGTAAACCATTTGGCCCATCATTTGCCGTCCAAATTCAGGGTCCTGCATTTTCCCAATATCAGTTTCAAAGACAAGAACTTCCGCGTTTTTGTATGCAGTGTCAAACACTTTTGGCAAAGGGTAGTCATCCTGTGCAAGAACATGGATGGTGCCGCCAAGATACAGTGTGTTTGTCCCGTTGCTGACTTCCCATACCGGGGAGCCTGCATGGGAAAAAGAAATAGAAAAAAAGAATAATAAAACTGCTATAGTCCATTTTTTCATTTGGAATATTCCTTTTTTAATGTGTTGTTCCGGTCGCTCCATTTGTTGACCTGGGGAGCCTGGTAGGCCTCAAACTGCTCCAGAAGACGACCGGGATTATCCTCGGTAATGATCATGGAACGCGATGCTCCGTTGACAAAACCTTCAACCCGGGTATGGTCCAAGAACGCAGACAGATGGTTGTAATATCCAAGAGCATTGAGAAGCGCACAAGGCTTGTGATGGAATCCTAGCTGGGCCCAGGTTAACACTTCAAATATTTCCTCTATGGTACCAAGCCCGCCCGGCAATGCAATGAAGCCGTCAGAGAAATCTGCCATCATTGCTTTTCTTTCATGCATGGAATTGACGATTTTAAGCTCAGTCAGGCCGGTATGGTAGATTTCTCTGTCTGCCAGGGAACGAGGCATGATACCGATCACCTCACCGCCGCCGTTGACCACAGTATTTGCAATCTCGCCCATGATGCCGATCTGGGCACCACCGTATACGAGCCCAATGCCTTTTTCCAGCATGGCATGCCCAAGGGCTCTTGCAGCTTCTTTATATTCAGGTCTTTTACCATCACTGGAGCCGCAGTAAACACAGATTCTTTTCATTATATGATCCTGTTCAGAATGTTTTTATGATAAAAATGAGACTATTCCAGATCAGGTATCTCTTGTCAAGGCAGGAGGGTTGCCTTTAATTCATAACAAATGGGCAGTTAATATGGGATGTAGTCAAGAAACGGTCCTTCAAAAAAGGTATATGACAAATGATAAATGACGCAACCAGAAAAGACTTAATTAGAAAATATCCGGTGCTATCGGATGTAGCAACCCAAACCCTTGATTCGGCTCTGTCGAACGCTTCTCTTGTATGCTTTGAAAAAGGAACAATACTATTTGAGTCTTTATCTCCATGCAACGCATTTCCTTTTGTTCTGTCGGGAAAAATCAGGGTGTTCAAACAGTCAGTGAGCGGAAGGGAACTTTCGCTTTATACAGTGGGTCCTGGAGATACCTGTATCGTAAGTACAGGCTGCCTTTTGGGTAATGCTGCCTACCAGGCAGCCGGCCAGGTAAAGCAAAAAGCTGAAATGGTCATGATGGACGCAAAGGCATTTGATACACTTTTGGGCAATACATCTTTTAGGGAGTTTATCTTTTCTCTGATCTCCCAGCGGATTGTGGGATTGATGCAACTGGTGGAAGAGGTGGCATTTCATAAACTGGACAAGCGCCTGGCAGGTCTTCTGTTGGACCGGGGTAAGGTGTTAAAGATCTCCCACCAGGAGCTGGCTGATGAACTGGGAACCGTGCGTGAGATAATTTCACGG
>JAKSAU010001180.1 GCA_022361535.1 Desulfobacterales bacterium | reverse complement strand
TCTTCCAGGTTCATTCCGGCACCGGTATAACCGATATTGTGTTTGTCCAAGGCTGCAATTGTTTCTTGAAATGCCTCAACCCCAAAATCGAACATATGATTGTTGCCAAGGGTGACCCCGTCAAAAGGAACAGCAGCAAGTCCGTTTACATGGCAGGCGTCTCCTTTAAACACAGCACCGCTTTTGCACACTTCTTTGCCTGTATCGCTTAATGGGGCTTCAAGATTGACGACGGATAGGTCTGCGTTCCTGATGATAGGAAGCAGGTCGCCGTAAATGGATTCCGGATCCTTTTCTATTAAAGGTTGAAATTCCCGGATAGGTGCCCAGTCGCCGGCTATGGCGATAGTAGCTTTTGTGGGGTGTCCGGATGTCCAGGAGCCAGTTGACAAATCAATAGGAGACGGTGTTGACATAAAAACGTCCTTATTCACGGTAGGAGATCGGCATGCGACCGGTCAGGCCTGCCGTTACTTCATAATTAATGGTTCCGGTCAGCTTGGCAATATCATCAGCTAAAATGCATTGGTTTCCTTGAGATCCCAATACTACAACCTCATCGCCAGGGATGACTTCGGGTATATGGCCCACGTCTATCATGGTAAAGTCCATGGTCACCCGGCCCACCACAGGTGCTTTTTTCCCTCTGACAAGCATATGTCCCTTATTGGAAAGCAAGCGGCTGTAGCCGTCCGCATATCCGATTGGTACGGTGGCAATAGTTGTCGGGTTGTTTGTAACATGGGTGGAGCCGTAGCTGACACCAAATCCCTTGGGTACGGATTTGACTTGTATCACCTTTGATTTAATGGACATGACCGGTTTTAGGTTCAGCCGGGTTTTATCCACATCCTGGGAGGGCCACAGGCCGTACAGGGCAATCCCTGGCCGTACCATATCAAAGTGGGATGCCGGCAAATCAATGAGTCCCGCAGAGTTGGCTGCATGGCAGATTTTCGGCCTAAGCCCTTTTTCTGCCAGGATGTCTATCACTTTTGCAAATCTTGAGACTTGTCCCTGGGTAAATGTTTTGTCTGCTTCATCGGCACTGGCAAGGTGGGTGTACAGGCCTTCCACTTCAAGGCCACCAAGGTGGAAAATAGAGGCCAACTCCTCAATGAGGGGTTGCTCTGTACCATTGTCAAGAAGATGGTCATGAACAAAACCTAAGCGGCCCATACCTGTATCCATTTTAATATGGGCCTTTAGAGTCAGGTTCTTTTCAGCAGCATAGGCTGAAGCAGCACGGGCTGTTTCAACATTGGAAATGCTGGCCCTGATGTCATGATTCGCCAGGTAAGGAATTTGTTCAGGCAGTACCTCTCCCAGTAAAAGCAGTGGTTCGGTAATGCCGGCTTCTCTTAATGCAACAGCCTCTGAAATCCTGACGACAGCCAGGTAATCCGCCCCGTTTTCCAGGGCGGTTTTGGCTACCTGAACAGCACCATGGCCGTATGCATTGGCTTTAACTACGGCCATGAAGCGTGTTGTATCAGATGTGAGGCCTTTTAATGCCGTAATATTGTGTGCAAGCGCACCTAAATCCACCTCTATACGGCTTTGGGGGTAAAGACCGGAAATTGAATCCTTTTTTAGGATCAATTGGCCTCTCCAAGGCCGTAAGCTTGGGTGTATTTAGCCCAAATGTCCAGCAGTTCTTTGGTTTTTTCTCCGGGTTTTCCACCGTTGATCACCAGATCGTCTACCTGGATGATGGGTACAATCTCTTTGTTTGATGCAGTAATGAAAATTTCATCCATGCCGGATAAGTCTTCTGCCGGAATATGGTTAAGTTGGGTATCATATTTACCATCGAGCAGTTCCAGTACTGCGCCCCTTGTAATACCAGGGAGGATGCCGTCGGGCGGGGTGATCAGGGTATTGCCCTTAAAGCAGAACAGGTTGGTGGTGGTGCCTTCCAGAAGACGGCTTTGTTTATCCTTGTAAATGGCTTCAATCCCACCTTGAGCATGGGCTTTTTGCTGGGCAAATACAGCGGACAGGTAATTGGTGCTTTTTGATGTGGGAATAAAACGTTCCATGTCAACAGTAATTATTTTAGCACCATCTTTGTACCACCAATCGGGCAGCTCCAGTTTTGGAGTAACCATGACCATGAGAATGCCGTTGCCTTGGGGAGTGACTCCGTCCGGGCTGATACCACCGGTGTAGACAATACGGATGTTGGATTCATCATGATGAGGGTTTTTTTCGAGGGTCTGGTTAACTATATCACAGATCTCATCATTGGAATGGTTCAGGATCAGTCCAATATCTTTGGCTGAGTTTTCAAGGCGTTCAACATGTTTTTGCAGGCGGAAAGGGCGTTTGTTATAGGTGATTAAAAAATCAAATACACCATAACCGCGCAATACAGTAATATCTTTTGCCGGGACCATTGCCTGGTCGTCTTGAACAAATTCTCCATCAATATAATAGGTATCCATTTCTCTCCTTTCCCTTGCATATATATGCTGTAACTGACCTTCGGTTTTTAGGACCGATTTAATTATAATATGAGTTTAGTGATATCTGATATATCAATGCATATATTCAGGTCAAGAAAAAAATTCACATAAACGCATAAAAATTAGAATTTAATGCGATAAATATGCATCCGGTGAAAAGATTTTCATTTTTATTAGGGATGATTACGAAGCGCGAAATCATCCCTTTCGTCTTTTTCAACAGGATCAGGCTACTTTGCAGGAGGAGTAAATACCCGTTGCGCAAGTTCTGCATCCATCATGAGTAAACCATGCCCCTCTCCGTTAATGAGCTTGAGTTTATTCAAGATCGTCTCCATAGAGGCTTCTTCTTCAACCTGTTCCTCGACAAACCAGTTTAAAAAGTTCTTTGCTGCATGATCATTTTCCGAAATAGCCAGATCCATAAGATCATTAATCAGTCCGGAAACCAGTTTTTCATGGTCATAGGCCAACTGGAAGACTTCAATGGGTGAGTTGAATTTGGTCTTCGGTGCCTCTATGGCAGCAAGTTCAACCCGTCCGCCCTTTTCATTAAGGAACCGGTACATTTTCATGGCATGGAACCGTTCTTCTTCCACTTGGACCAGGAAAAAGTTTTCAAATCCACTTAGGCCTGTACTGTTAAAGTAAGAGGCCATGGAAAGGTAATAATACTCTGAGAATAGTTCCCTGTTGATCTGGTAATTAATGGCATCCTGAAGTTTATCCGAAATCATTGGATTCTCCTTGAGTTTAGGGTTGCTTAAATATCAAAAAACAAAGTGTAAGTTTACACTGAATCGGGTTCAGCTTCAACCCGCAGTCGTTGATGATTGGGCAAATCGTATATATAAATACCGGCCTGGTTATCCCGGAGACGGCTGCTGTATTTTTTCCAAAAATACACCTGATGCCGTTTTCCGGGACAACCAAGCCTATGTGCTAAAATTATAACAACTCTCACAAATACAGCCTGTTTGAAATATCTGGGAAGACATAATTCCATTAGTATTCAAGGATTTGTTTTCAGACAGATATCAATCTCTTGGGCATTGTTCGTGATACTCTTGCAAAACTATTTTTATCTCAGCCCTCAAAAATATGTTCCTTTATAACGCGTGTAGATTAATTATCGGTAGCATCCTAAAACGAAGGCATTGTCGCTTGAGAACTTAGGCTCGTTTGTTCTAAGAAGACGGCATTAGGCGGATTTTTTACAAAAAAATTCGGCAGCCGTTTCTTAGAATAAACGGGCCGGTATTTGGTTGTGGGATGTCCTTGTTCATCAGGGCCAATCGGAATATTATCTGGGACTGCTGTAATGATAACAGTTTGTATTAGTAAAGATTTAGAGCGTTAATTTTGTTTGAGTTGTAGACTTTAGGAAGCCGTGCTTTTTAGTTCTGCCCGGGTCTGTATAAGTTCCCCTATAATAC